>CAYRVO010000068.1:0-6836 GCA_964427565.1 uncultured Halanaerobiales bacterium
GTCAGCCATCTGTAAAAATCCTGCTCATTTTTCTTAAAAGTATTTCTACCTTCTTCCCTTCTATCATTTAATATCATTAATATTCCACTATCTTGACGCTCCAGGGACTCAATCATACTTTCACTTGCTTTAATACTCTGGTAATTCTCTACCATAATATTATTTATTGCATCTGAAAGAGAGGTAAAATTATAAATCGACCAGATGGTAACTACAACCAGGATTAATATTACCAGCAAATATCCCAGAAATATTTTACTTCTTAAACTCTTCAATTTAATAGACATAATCTAACCTCCAAAAATTATTTTTATCTATAAATGCAAAAAACCACCACAGATAAACTGTGATGGCTTAATTACATACAGCTACCTGCCTTTTATAATGCCGCCGAGGTTAGCTGTCGGGCTAGGAGTAAAAGGTCTCCTTTCAGAAAAATATTCTGAATTCGCCCCAAAAAAATGGGTCCCCCGTTCCTAAAGGTGATCAGGATTAGGCTTCAGATTTACATATTTAATTTTAAACTATTTAAATTAAAACATATTAGAATAAAATTGTCAAGTAAAAATTTTGAGATTTAATAATCATTATTTTAAAATATCGGAAACAGTAGCACTCATTGAACAGGGAAAAGTTGCAATTAAAATCCTCTTTATGGCTGTCATGAAATTAGTTGACCACGGACATTTCTCTATTAAAGTTAAAAAAACAGCTACTATGATAAAGGAAATTAAATAAGTGGATACGACTCTCTTCATATATTCCCTCCAATGTTCTTTCAGTATATAACGATAATAATTAAAATATATAAAACCAGCAATAAAAACTATAGTTATCAGGGCCAGTATCAATACATTAAGCAGGGGCAATTCCTGACCGAGCTTCCAGCATTCTTCAGTCAACCCTACCGGTATTGCCAGAATTGAAGCACCTATTATAATCTGTAAAATGTCTCGGGGCTTCAATTTGGTCATAATCGGTTCTGTTATATGGCTAAGTATTTTTCCTTTTTTATCTTTCAGGGTAAATATTCTATAGAAATTACCATTTACATTCTTAATTCTGAATTTACCTTTTTTGTTCATGATAGCACCCTCTGAATTATAATACCTTCCAATAACGATGCTACTACCATTGCTAAAGTCAGTATTAATGTAAAACTGCCGCCAAAATAGGCAATCATCATCGGTAATAAAGGTATTTTTACAGCCCGGCAGTAGAGAAAGGTTGCTGCCATTCCATTATTCATCCCTTTCTCCCTCAATTCCTTTAATAATGGATACCATACATAAATGGGACCATGGCTTAACATTCCTGCTAATGCTACAATCAACCATCCTTTTAAACCTGAACCACTGCCAATATATTTTTTTACTTTTTTCCGTGGTATAAATTTGAGCAGCCACATGAAAATCAAGATAATTATCAGGACAGGAATTATCTTCTTGAAAATACCCAGTGAATATAAAAATGCATTACCGGTTTTTCTGGGATTTATTATTAATACAATTATGTAAATTATAGCTACTGTTATGGCAAAATAATAGCCATTCTTACTCTTCTTTTTTTTCATGATACCACACCCATAATTATAACTACAAAGACAGCAACTATCAGCGTTAATATAAAACTGATAACATTCCTCCATAATGCAAATTTCTTGCCCAATATTGCTGATTCAGCAGGCAATTGGACAATCCCTACCGTTACCCAGGATACTAAAAAAGCAGTTATGGCAAATAAACTTACACCTGAATCCAGTAATTCGCCTCCTATTACATAACTATTTAGAGCATTACCGGCTAAAATACTACCTGCAACAGAACCAAACAAAACATCGGTAATTAAATTATTGCCAAATAATGTTGCAATTGATTTGAAAGTTATAAATTCCTTAACCAAGCCAATCAGAAAAATTATGCCCAGCATTATTGGTAATATAGAGGCAAATCCTTTTATAGTCTTTAACATATATTTATAACTTTTTTGAAAGTCCATAAATCAGTTCTCCTTTATTACCTTTTAAATATTATAAAGTTCACTTGCCTTTAATAATTCTAATTCATGTTCTTTTAATACTTCAATAGCTTTTTCCAGTTTGTCTGTTCGAATTACTGTCAGGGCATCTTCCCCCATTGAAAAAGCATACATATATTCTATACTAATATCAACATCTGAAAGAATCTTCAGAGCCAGAGAAAGTGACCCCGGTTTATTAGGAATTGATAAGCAAAGCACTTCAGTCAAACTAACTGAAAATCTATTTTCCTTAAGTATCTTTAAAGCCTGCTCTGGCTTGGATACGACCATCCTAATAATTCCAAATTCTGAAGTATCAGCAATACTTAATGCTGACATATTAATATCCTTTTCACCCAAAATATCAGTTAACTCAGCAAGCCTCCCTGATTTATTTTCCAGAAAAACAGATAATTGTTTGATTATCATTTTAAGACCCCTTTCTAATTTGAATTTAAAAAACTATTTCATTTCCCGCTTATCAATAACTCTTTTTGCTTTACCTTCACTACGTTCAATTGTTTTAGATTCTACCAATTTTACCTGAGCATTAATACTTAATGTACTATAAAGTTCATTCTTGATTTTTTTAGTTAAACTTTCAAGTTTTTTAATTTCATCTGAAAAGAACTGGTCCTCTACTTCTACCAATACTTTTAGAATATCAAGATTGTTCTCCCGCTCAACAATCAACTGATAATGAGGTTCGGTTTCACTGATTTTTAAAAGTACACTTTCAATTTGAGAAGGAAAGACATTTACTCCCCTGATAATAAGCATATCATCACTTCTACCCAAACATTTTCCCATACGGACAAGAGTCCTACCACACTGGCATTTGTCATAATTTAAAACCGTTAGATCTCTGGTTCGATACCTTAATATAGGAAGACCTTCTTTAGTAATAGTTGTAAATACCAGTTCACCCTTTTCTCCTTCTGATAATACTTCTTCTGTTTCCGGGTTAATGATTTCAGGGATAAAGTGGTCTTCATTAATATGCAGTCCATTTTGATATTCACATTCACTGGCCACTCCGGGACCGATAATTTCACTTAACCCATAGATATCTATTGCTTTTATATTTAATTTATTCTCGATCTCCTGCCTCATATTATCTGTCCAGGGCTCAGCACCAAGAATCCCTACTTTAAGCTTTAAATCATCTTTATCTATTTCCATTTCTTCTATAGCTTCAGCTAGATAGAGAGAATAAGATGGGGTACAGGCAATGGCTGTACTTCCAAAATCTTTAAGTAGCTGTAGTTGTTTCTTGGTATTACCTCCGGAAATAGGGATTACCGTACTTCCAACTTTTTCACTACCGTAATGAATGCCAAGTCCTCCAGTGAAGAGACCATACCCATAAGCCACCTGAATAAAATCATTTCTACCAACACCCGCACAATATAGTGTTCTTGCTACTACTTCAGACCAGGTTGATAAATCTTTTCTGGTATAACCTACTACCGTTGGCTGACCGGTGGTACCGGAAGAAGCATGTACCCTTACAATTTCGCTCATAGGTACTGTGAACATGTTATAAGGATAATTTTCTCTTAAATCATCTTTAGTAGTAAAGGGTAATTTATCCAGATCATCAACAGATTTAATATCTTCAGGAACAAGATTTAAATCCTGCATCTTTTTTCGGTAAAAAGGAACATTATGATAAACTCTATTTACAGTTTCAATTAATTTTTTACTCTGCCATTCTCTTAATTCATCTCTGCTCATACATTCAAATTTCTCATTCCAAATCATATTTTGCTGCTCCTCTCCTCATATTTACTTTGGTCATAAATTTTTGTTAATATTAGCTTGATTGCATTTTAACACTTTTTTACGGGTATATCAATTAAAAGAAAAAAAATAGCCAGTCAATAATTTCACAGGCTATTCTCATATTTCAAATTAAATCTTTTTATTACAGTTTTTATCATAAAAAAATTATATTTTTTTAAAACCAACCTGCTTTTTTCATGGCCTGCATAGCTTTTCTACTACTGGGGCCATCACCTCTAGCAACAGAAATACCAGCCTTATCACCAATTGCCCGGGAAATTTCTGATATTTGTTGATGATTAAACCCAGGGCAAAGCAATATTGATTGAACTCCTTCATTTTCAACCAAATCTTTGGCTACATGAACAGCCTCATTTTGCCCACTTACTAATCTAACATATAGTTTATATAATCCCGTCTCAAGCTGACAACAATCTTCTTCAAGATTAGCATCCGGAACATGAGAAATAAAAGCAGTTTTAAAAAGCATATTTATCCCCCTTATATTTTAAAATAATCTTATTTTTATAATTACATATCAAATAGCAAATACCTCTTTATATTATGTAGATAATCTCAAAATATTTAGGATTAAAGAACAACTTTGTTTTGATTAAATACCTTAATTAAGGGTTAAAATTTATTTACAAAAAGACTGGATTCACCTTTGAGATAACTGGATATCTTGTGCAGATGTTTTTCTTTTTTTAAATTTAATACAGGTATGGAATAATAACTCGCTGTAGAAATAGCCTGTCCTGTTCCACCTGTTTTTTCACTCCTTTGTTTATCATTTACAGCCCCATCCGGAGTCCAGCAGATAACAAAATCAGATGATGTTTTCAAATCTCTTCCCAAAACCTGATAGATATCTCTAACAATAAAATTTTTTTCTTCAGAAGATAATCTCTGAAAAGTAAGGTGAAATTTATCCGCTATTAATACAGCTTTTTTATAATTATTAAAATTAGTGGGAACAAAATAATTTTCATTGTCTTTTTTTCGATTTTGATAACCATTATAGGGTAAATATATTTCCATATCTCCTTTAGCTTTAGCAGCAGATACTCCCTTTTCAAAAGCTGTATCTGCTCCTTTTGCTCCACCTGAGCGTAAAATATATCCTTCCTTAGCCAGTTTAGAACCCAATTTGTACATTATATTTTTTATATCTTGCGGAATATTTCTACTACCTATACCACTATAATATTTCATTTTTAATTACTCCTTTTCTGATACTACTTTGCTTTTTCATTATATTCTTCAATAAACATTTAAATCCTCCTTCACAAATGTTAAATACAAAAAAACCTGTGTAGTTAATTCCACACAGGTTCTTAATTTTTTTAACAACATTTAAGGATAAATATAACTTTAAATATGAGAACAGTCTTATTACAGGACCAGATAATCCAGTCCAGGAAGATTTTTTTACTAATAATTTTAATAGTTCTATTAGGGCAGGGGGCTCCATGACATTTAACACAAACAGGTTGATTGACACATACTGAATCACTACAACACACAGGATTACAGGTAAAAATATCATATCCTACAAAACCATAATCAATAGAACCAACTGCTCTTCCTATTTTTACAGGTACTTCACAATCATCTACCCCGGGAATTGAACATTCAGTAAGACATTTGTCAACACAGCAGTCTAGATTGTTTGCAAAAAATGTAAATTTTTTATTAATTGGTATAGGAATGAAACTTCCCGGAAATTCTGTGGTACAGGTTCCACAAACTAAACGTTTTTCTGCTAAATTAGTTGGACAATCAGGTAATGGTCTGCAACAATTAAAACCCTGTATATCGACATGTTTTGTATTTTCAAGCCGACTTATAAATTCTCTCCCAATTACTTCCTGAATACTGTTGTCAACTAAGTCTTCTAGTTCTTCTCTTTTTGCAACTTTATCTGGAGTTGCTAGAACTTGTTTTACAGCCTGATCACCAATCTTTTCTTTATTATTCATAACATCTTCAGCTATATCTGTTAACCTTTTATTATTGGCGATAATATCCATTACTTTTTCTTCACTCTTTTTATTCAATTCCATATTCATAACTTTTTCTTTGAACTCAGTAGTTTCTATATTTTTTTCTTCTATTACGTCAATTACTTGGTCCTCCAGTTCAATTATTTTATCTTCAACTAATATTTGTACATCTCTTTCTTCACCGGCCATATTTTTCCCTCCTTTATCATAATTTACTATATATTATGAATCAGGGAGTAAATGGTGAATAAATAGAAAAAGATCAATTATATTTCTATATTATTTCATAATATCTGGACTATCTATAAACAACTGGACAATCATCAATAATCCTGAACCATCCTTAACAACTCCTACACCTATACTATCATATCTTTCATCCATAATATTTTCCTTATGCTGTGGACTATTCATCAAACCCTGAAATCCTTTTTCCACTGTTTTTGAACTGGCAAGGTTTTCTCCAGCCAACAGATATTTAATTCCCTGTTCTTTCATCATTGTAAAGGGGGAACCATAAGTCGAGGAATAATGATCAAAATAATTATTATTAATCATATCCCTTGCTTTCATGCGAGCTATTTCTGTTAATTCTTCATTAAATTTCAAATCAGGTAACATATTATTAGCACGTACTTCATTAAGCAAATCAATCATCACTTTTTCTTTATCAGGTATTTCCCCAGTTGTAATTTCTTTTATCTCTATCTTTTCAGCAGTTTCCCTGTTCTGTTGTTTATCTATGTTTAAACCTTTTTTGATTGTTGAAGTAATAATATCATCACTATTATCTGTTACATTTTCACGAATCAAATTCATTATCCAGAGCATTAAAAAACCCTTTACAACAGTAATAATACCATCTTTGTTGTCTTCCCACAAACCCGCTTCCACAGGTGAATTACCCATCATCCCTAGAATAATAAAATTGCATAATAATGTTATGATTAAAAATGTGGATAAGGTTTTTTTCATTACTAAACCCCCATAAACTGATTTTGAATTTAGTATAACATAAATCATTAT
>CAYRVO010000069.1:0-6819 GCA_964427565.1 uncultured Halanaerobiales bacterium
ATAGTAAGTTGCTGGCCAGAGCTCTTACAAATTTAACCAGTAACAATGCTCAGGATGAATATTATCTTACTGATACTATTTCTTATATAAATAAAATTGATGCTAAAATAATTTCAACAGTTACAGATAATCCTGAAGAAATTACGGGAGTTAATGATCGTCAAAATCTTGCCTATGCTGAAAAGATAATTAGAAAAGATATAAATAATACACATATGAAAAATGGTGTAACTATTATTGATCCAGATACAACTTATATAGATTCTGCTGTTAAAATCGGCCGGGATACAGTGATTTATCCCTTCACCTATATTGAAAAAAATACTGAAATTGGAGAAGATTGTATTATTGGTCCCCATAACAGGCTTGTTTCTGCTCAAATTGGTGAAGGTGTTAATTTGCAGGAAAATTGTATTATAAAAGAGAGTAAAATTGGTAATAATTGTAATGTTGGTCCTTTTGCTCATATAAGACCCGGTTGCAGTATTGATGAGGGAGTAAAGATAGGGGATTATGTTGAATTGAAAAAAGCCAGGGTTGCTAAAGAAGCAAAAGTACCGCATTTAAGCTATGTAGGTGATGCAGAAATAGGTAAAAAAACAAATGTAGGTGCCGGAACAATTTTTGCCAATTATGATGGAGAAAATAAACATAAAACTATTATTGGTAATTCAGTATTTATTGGTAGTAATACTACTCTTGTTGCCCCTGTGAAAATCGGTAATAAAGCAAGAACAGGTGCTGGTGCAGTTGTAACTAAAGATGTAGAAGAAAATAAAACTGTTGTAGGGGTTCCGGCAAAGATATATAAAAAAGGGGTTAATTAATAATGTCTACTTATAGTGATAAAATTAAAATATTTGCAGGCAATGCTCATTCAAAATTGGCTGAAAATATATGTGATTATCTGGGTACAGAATTATTGAATACCAATGTTGTACGTTTTAAAGATGGTGAAATTGGTGTTAATATTCATGAAACTGTACGTGGGGCAGATGTTTTTGTAGTTCAGCCGACCTGTCCACCGGCAAATGAAAACATTATGGAATTACTGGTAATAATAGATGCTTTAAGAAGGGCATCTGCAAGAAGAATAACCGCAGTTATACCTTATTATGGATATGCACGTCAGGATAGAAAAGTACAACCGCGGGAACCAATAACAGCTAAACTGGTTGCCAATATATTAACAACTGCCGGAGCCAGAAGAGTATTATCTATAGATTTACATGCCCCTCAGATACAGGGTTTTTTTGATATACCTGTAGATAATTTATATGCAGCCCCTTTATTTGTAAAATATTTCAAGAAGAAGAACATGGATAATTTTACTGCTGTTGCTCCTGATGTCGGATCAGTAAAAAGGGTTCGTAGCCTTGCTGAAGATCTTGATATACCTATGGCCATTATTGATAAAAGAAGGCCCAAACCCAATGTTGCCGAAGTTATGAATATAATAGGAGTTAGTAAAGTAAAAAACTCTAATGTTATTTTGTTTGATGATATTATTGATACAGCCGGAACAATTACTCAGGCAGCAAAAGTATTAAGAGAAAAAGGAGCAAGTAATGTATATGCCTGTAGTACTCATGCTTTATTTTCAGATCCAGCAATCAAAAGATTAAAACAAGCCCCAATCAAAGAAATTGTAGTTACAAATACTATACCTCAGCAAGATCATCATGGACTGGATAATCTCAGGGTTTTATCTGTTGCCCCTTTACTTGGAGAAGCAATAGACAGGATATTTAAAGACTTATCTGTAAGCGTACTTTTTTAAATTTATAGTAAAAATATTAAGGAGAGGATAATATGGAAAGGTATGAAATAAGTGTTGAGGAAAGAAAAAAGACCGGTAAAGGTGTATCACGTCGTTTACGTCGTGAAGGATTAATTCCCGGTGTAATATATGGTAGAGAAATTGATTCCAAACCACTTACAGTTGATCCCGAGGATATTAAAAACAAGGTAAATACAAATGCTATTATTGATCTTAAAATTGGTGAAGATGAAGAAAAGACTACGATGATTAAAGATTATCAGAAAGATGTTATTAAAGGTAAAATTATTCATGTTGATTTTCAGCAAATATTTATGGATGAAAAAATAACTGTTACTGTTCCTGTTAATATCATTGGTGATTCAATCGGTGTTCAGGAAGGTGGAGTATTACAGCAGTTAATGAGAGAAATTGAAATAGAAGCATTACCTGCAGATATACCGGAAAAACTTGATCTTGATATTAGTGAACTAGATGTTGGAGATTCTTTACAGGTTAAAGATATAGAAGTTCCTGAGGATATAGAGTTAATGACTTCACTGGATGATGTTATTGTAACTGTTGTTACTCCTTCTGAAGAAATTGAAGAAGAAGTCGAAGAAGAACTGGAAGAAGAATTTGTTGAACCTGAAGTTATTGGTGAAGAAGGCGAAGAACTTGAAGAAGGTGAAGAAAGAGAAGAAGAAGCAGGAGAGGAAGAACAAGAACATAGAGATTATATGTAAAATATAAATAGCGTAATCCCTGTAAATTATGTGGATTACGCTTTTTACTAATTTGTCCTGGAGGAGGTAGTGTTGAAATTAATTGTTGGCCTGGGGAATCCGGGTAAAAAGTATTTTGATTCACGACATAATGTGGGTTTTAAGGTTGTATCAGCACTGTCAGAAGAATATAATATTAAAAAAAGTTTTCATAAACATCAAGCTTTAATAGCTAAAGGTATGATAGATAAGCAAAAAATTATTCTTGCTCAACCCACAACTTTTATGAATAATAGTGGAGAAGCAGTAATTAAATTATTAAATTACTATAAAATAGACAGAGAAGATATGATTATTATTTATGATGATATGGATTTAGATACAGGTACAATTCGTATTAAAAAAAGGGGTAGTAGTGGTGGACATAATGGATTAAGATCTATAATTAATTATTTAAAAACAGATGAATTTCCCAGATTACGTATAGGTATTGGCCACCCAGGGGAGAATATAGAGGTAGTTGATTATGTACTGGGGAAATTTACTGCTGATGAAAAGGAAGTAATCAAGAAAGCAATAAAAAGATCGGTGACTGCTATTAAAGAAATTTGTCTGTCTGGTATTGTATCAGCTATGAATGAATATAATTAAATTTTACAGGGCCCGTACTTAATAATGTAGGGGTCATTTTGGCATTTTAATAAACAGGGAGAATTTAAGATGAGACTGAATGAATTGCTTGTAAATAATGAAAAAACAAAGGAAACAACTAAATTAATAAATAATCAAAATAGTATTAAAATTAATGGTATAAATAATTCCCGATTAGCCTTTTTTATTAGCAATATTGATAGAAAAATAAATAATCCGATATTATTAATTACCTATGATTCATATAAAGTAAATCAGATATATGAGGATTTATTGCGTTTGCTTCCTGATGAAAAAATATTGATTTTTCCCGAAATAGAAGTACTACCACATGAGCAAATCATACCCGATTATATGGTAATCAAGGACAGATTAACTGTTTTACAAGATTTGCTTTTTGATAGTGGGCGTAAAATAATAATTACATCTGCTCAGGCTATTATGAGAAAGCTAATGCCCGCTAAATTATTTAAAAAACATTCTCAAATTTTAAAGATAGGTCAGGAAATAAAATTAAATGACTTAACAAAAACACTTAACCTTTTGGGTTATGATAGGGAAGATATGGTTGAACAATCAGGAGAATTTAGTATCAGGGGCGGTATAATAGATGTTTTTACATTGACTGCAGATAATCCCTATAGAATAGAACTATTTGGAGATGAAATTGATTCCATAAGAAAATTTGATACGGCTACACAGCGTTCTATTAGTGATGAAAGTAGTTTAATTGTTTCTCCAGCGAGTGAAATTATTTTTTTGCCTGGTAAGATAAATGAATCTTTACCCAAAATCAAAAAAGATTATCAGGAAGCAGTACATAGATTACGTAAGATTGGTAATCAAGAGGAAGCAGATTATCTAAAAGAGAAATGTAGTGAGGCACTGGAAAAATTAAATGAATTGCAGGAATTCCCTGGTTATGAGCAGTTTTTACCTTATTTTTTCCAGGAACTGGATACTATATTTGATTATATAGATCAAAATGCAGTAGTCCTATTTGATCAAACAGTAAGAATTTTAGAAAGAGTCAAAAGTTTCTCGCGTGAAATACAGGAAACTCAGACTACTTTAATGGAACAGGGCAGTATAATATTATCTTATGCCAATAACTTCCCCACTCCTGAAGATCTTTTTTACAGAATGAAGGATTTTACCGGAGTATATTTTGAAGAAGAGTTCAAAAAAAATAAATTATCCCGGGGATGTAAAAAAATTAAATTTAATACAACAGGAATAGAACCCTACCATGGGAAATTAGAATTATTAGTTGGCAGATTAAAAGGATTATTAGAAAATAATTATAAAATAATTATTACACTAAACACACCTGGGAAAGCAAAGAGAATTGCAGATTACTTAAAAGAAGAAGAATTACCAGCCAGATTTAGTAAGAATGGAAATATAATTTCAAGAATTACTATTTTTGCAGAAAGTTTAAGTGAAGGTTTTATAGTAGATGATATAAATCTTGCTGTATTTACAGAGAAAGAAGTCATTGGTAATCCACAAAAAAAACGCCGGAAGTTGACTGCTATGGAAGAAGGAGTTGAAATCTCATCTCTAAATGAATTAACTACCGGTGATTATGTTGTCCATGAAAATCATGGAATAGGAAAATATATGGGGGTAAAAACCCTAGAAGTTCAGGACCAGCATCAGGATTACCTGGTTATTAAATATGCTGGTGAGGATAAGCTATATGTACCTACAGAGCAGGTTAACTTAGTACAGAAATATATAGGTAATGATAGCACACCTCCCAGATTATATAGTTTGGGAAGTAGTGAATGGAAAAAGGTAAAACAGAAGGTAAAAGATTCTGTAAAAGAAATGGCTATTGGTTTACTGGAATTGTATGCGGAAAGAGAGACTCTGGATGGATATGCTTTTTCAGAAGATACAATCTGGCAAAAAGAATTTGAACAATCTTTTGCTTATGAAGAAACTCCCGATCAAATTAAAGCTATAGAAGAAGTTAAGGCTGATATGGAAGATACTACTCCTATGGATCGATTATTATGTGGAGATGTTGGTTATGGAAAAACTGAAGTAGCTATTAGAGCAGCTTTTAAAGCTGCAATGGAAGGTAAACAGACAGCAGTACTTGTACCAACAACCATACTTGCTCAACAGCATTATAATACATTTAGTGAGCGGATAGATAATTACCCAATAAATATCGCCATGATAAGTCGTTTTAAAACAAGAAAAGAACAAAAAGAAATACTGGAAAAACTGGCAAAAAGTGAAGTCGATATTGTTATTGGAACCCATCGTTTATTGTCTAAAGATGTTACATTTGCTGATTTAGGATTATTAATCATAGATGAGGAACAGCGTTTTGGAGTCTCACATAAAGAAACATTAAAAGATATAAAAAGGAATGTAGATGTTCTTACTTTAACTGCTACTCCAATACCCAGAACACTGCATATGGCTCTTGTTGGTGTAAGAGATATGAGTGTTATAGAGACCCCCCCAGAAAATCGATATCCTATACGTACTTATATAAGAGAATTTAATAAAGAATTAATAAGAGAAACTATCAGACGTGAAATGGACAGGGAGGGGCAGGTATATTTTGTTCATAATAGGGTTGAAGATATAAATAAAAAGGCGAGTATGATTAAGGAATTAATTCCAGAAGCAACTGTTGCAGTTGCCCACGGTCAGATGAATGAGAAAAAACTAGAGAATTTAATGTATAATTTTTATAATGAAGAGTATGATGTACTTGTTTGTACAACTATAATTGAGACCGGACTTGATATACCAAATGTCAATACAATAATTATAAATAGGGCAGAAAGAATGGGGCTAGCTCAATTGTATCAGTTACGGGGAAGAGTAGGTCGTTCTAATAGGATAGCTTATGCTTATTTATTATATAAAAGAGATATAGTATTACCAGAAATAGCTGAAAAACGTTTGCGGGCAATAAAAGAATTTACAAATTTGGGTTCGGGTTTTAAGATTGCGATGCGCGATTTAGAAATAAGAGGAGCCGGTAATTTATTGGGCCCTGAGCAGCATGGACATATTGCTTCAGTTGGTTTCTCTCTATATTGCAAATTATTAGAAGGTGCAATTGAAGAACTTAAAGGCCAAAAAGAAGAAGTTGAAAATGTAGAAATTGATCTTAATGTAGATGCCTATATACCGCAAAAATATATATCGGATTCCAAACAAAAAATAGAAATTTATAAAAAAATCAGGGGAATAAAATATAAAAGTGAAATTGAAGATATAGTTAAAGAATTAAATGATAGGTTTGGTACTCCACCTGAGGTTGTAAATAATTTAATTGTTATAGGAAATATTAGAATTATTGCCCGTCAATTGGGAATAAGTAAGATAAAAGATAAAGATGGAATTATTAACTGTCAGTTTAAAGATATGCATACTATTAAAGGTAATGCAATTATTAAATTAGTAAAAAAATACCCGCATAAAATTAAAATACGCTCTAATCATCGGACATCCATATTCGCTGGTAGTACTCCAGTTTGATCCATCTGACGAAATTTTCTTTAAAACGTCAGGAATATCATTATTTCTATCCCACCCGATACTTAAGTCTTCTTTGTTTTGCTTAATAACCCTAATAAAAAAATTGTCATTTGCCGATAATTCATGCCCAGTAAACAATAGAACAGAATACCACCCAGGAGAAGAAGGTTT
>CAYRVO010000070.1:0-6808 GCA_964427565.1 uncultured Halanaerobiales bacterium
CTATGGGTAATCTACCATTTATTGAAAAAATGGGATCTGCCTTCTTTTTATCAGTTACTCCCAGAACAGCAGGATTTAATACATTACCTACTGGTGCACTTCGTAGTTCAACATTGTTTTTGGTAATTGTATTAATGTTTATTGGTGCTTCTCCGGGGTCTACTGGTGGAGGTATAAAGACAACTACTTTCGGTGTTTTATTAATTACAGTCTGGAATATGATGATTGGTAAACAGGATATAGAGATATATAACCGTCGCCTGGAAGAAGATGTAGTTTTTAAGGCATTATCAATAACAATTCTTTCTTTAGGTCTGGTAGTTTTTGTAACAATTATCCTTACAGTTACAGAAAAAATGGAGTTTCTACGTGTTCTTTTTGAAACAGTATCAGCCTTTGGTACTGTAGGATTATCAACAGGTATAACCGCTAAATTATCAAGTTTTGGTCGCCTATTAATAACAATTACTATGTTTGCAGGTAGAGTTGGACCCCTTACACTTGCTATTGCTTTTGCAGAAAGACAGAGAAAGGGTATATACCATTATCCTAAAGAAAAAGTTATGGTTGGTTAATTTTTGTAAATGCTAGTATCAGGGAGGAATAAAATATGAAACAGTTTGTAGTTGTGGGACTGGGGAGATTTGGAATGAGTGTAGCCCGTAGTCTTTCAGAAAACGGATATAATGTTCTAGCTATAGATAAAAAGTCGGATAGAGTACAGGATATTGCTGATAATGTTACTCATGCAGTTGAAGCAGATGCTACTGATGAAGAGGCATTAAAAACACTTGGTGTCAGAAATTTTGATGTAGCGGTAGTCAGTATCGGTGATAATATACATGCCAATATACTCTCAACTTTGATGTTAAAAGAACTTGGAGTACCCTATGTAATTGTTAAAGCTCAGGATTCATTACATGGTAAAGTATTAACAAAAGTAGGTGCTGATCGAGTTGTTTATCCGGAAAGAGATATGGGTGTACGGATTGCTCATAATTTAATATCATCTAATGTACTTGATTATATTGAATTTGCACCTGATTATAGTATTGTTGAAATAATTGCTACTTCCAGTATGGTTGGAAAATCACTTTCTGAACTTGAATTACGTAGCAAGTACGGTGTAAATGTTATGGCCATTAAAAGGGGACAGCAGATAAATGTAACCCCTGGTGCTGATGATAAAGTACTGGAAGGGGATACACTTGTTGTTATGGGTGAAAATAAAAAGCTTAACCGGGTTAAAGAATTATAGAAATTATAAAAGAATCTTATTTACTAAAAAATATTTTATAATCCTGATATTGTCACTTTGATGATAGTATCAGGTTTTTTTAGTTTTCTTACTGATTGCAATTATTTTGATAATATTATATTATAGATGATGAGATAGGAGTGAAAACATGGCGAATAGCAAATTTTACTATATAAATACCTATGGTTGTCAGATGAATGAGCACGATTCTGAAAAGCTGGCTGGGATGCTAGCAAAAATGGGTTATAGCTATACAGATAATCCTCAAAATGCTGATATTATATTGCTTAATACCTGTATGATAAGGGAAAATGCAGAATTATCTCTCTATGGTAAAGTAGGTTCTTTTAAAAAACTTAAAGAGAATAATCCTGATTTAATCATAGGTGTCTGTGGTTGTATGATGCAGACTGAAAAAGCAAGAAATGAAATAATTAATAAATATCCTTATGTGGACCTTATATTTGGAACCCATAATATTGAACAACTCCCTGAATATATAGATAGACTAAAACAGGAAGACAGGGTTATAGAAATACTGGAGAGTGATAGAGGTTGTATACCAAAATTACCAGTCCAAAGAGAGGATGACCATAAAGCATGGGTATCGATTATTAAGGGTTGTAATAATTTCTGCAGTTACTGTGTAGTACCCTATGTAAGGGGTAGAGAAAGAAGCCGTTCACCTGAAAGTATTATAGATGAATTTAATAAACTTGTAGAACAGGGAGTTATTGAGATAACTCTACTGGGTCAAAATGTTAATTCTTACGGTAAAGACCTGGATAGAGATATAGATTTTGCTGATTTATTGTCCATGCTTAACAGTATAGATGGATTAAAAAGAATTAGATATATGACTTCTCATCCCCGTGACTTTAATGATAAATTAATAGATGTTATAAGTGAAAGTAAAAAAATATGTGAACATTTTCATCTACCTGTTCAGTCAGGTAGCAGCAAAATATTAAAAAAAATGAATAGGGGTTATAGTAGGGAAGAATATATTAATTTAATTAACAAAATTAAAGCAAAAGTTCCTGAGTACAGTATAACAACTGATTTCATTGTCGGATTTCCGGGTGAAACAGAACAGGATTTTGCAGACACTATTTCACTTGTGAAAAAAATTCGTTATGATATGGCCTTTACATTTAAATATTCAATCAGGCCTAACACCAGAGCTGCTGAAATGGAAAATCAGGTAGCAGAAGATATAAAGGATAGAAGATTACAGGAACTTATGAGTGTTCAAAATAAAATAAGTAGGGAAGAAAATCAAAAATATAATAATAAAATTGTAAATGTATTAATTGATGGTGAAAGTAAAAATAATCCCCAGACATTTAGTGGTCGGACAAGAACCAATAAACTAGTTATTGTCCCCCGTCAAAAAGATATATTGGGTAAAATTGTTAAAGTGAAAATCAAGGAAGCACAGAGCTGGACATTATATGGTGATATAATTTGATCTAATATTATCATTGTATCAGAGACTATCATATTATATGAGGTGGTGTAATCTTTGTCAGAGTTAACCCCTATGATGCAGCAGTATATGAGTATAAAAAAACAATATCAAGATTCTATCTTATTTTTTCGGATGGGAGATTTTTATGAAATGTTTTTTGATGATGCTAAACTTGCAGCCCGACTACTGGATATTGCCCTAACTTCCCGCAATAAAGGGGGAGGAGAAAAGACACCTATGGCTGGTGTTCCTGCCCATTCAGCAGAATCCTATATTGCATCACTGATAGAGTCAGGCCACAAAGTAGCTATCTGTGAACAGATTGAAGACCCTTCTGAAGCCAGTGGATTGGTAGAAAGAGATGTTATCAGGGTGATCACACCGGGTACAATAATTGAAAATGAGATCCTGGAAGATAAAGAAAATAACTATCTTGCTGCCGTTGATTGTATAGAGGATAAAATAGGTTTTGCCTATATTGATATATCTACAGGTGAATTTTATCTAACTGAGTTTAGTAATGATAAAGAAGAAAATATTTGGGATGAACTGGATAGAATTCAGCCCCGTGAAATTATTATTGATAAATGCCTCCAGGAAAATGAAAAGTTTAATATTTATAAAAAAAGATTATGTTTCATAACTAACAAAACAAAAAAAATCAATCATGAACAAGCATATAAAAGTCTAAATGAACATTTTCAGACACAATCATTAGCCGGATTTGGATGTGAAGAATTAAAAGCTGCTACACTGGCTGCAGGACAAATACTTTTATTTCTACAGGATACACAAAAAAGAACCCTGGCCCACATAAATAAAATACATACCTATAATTTAAATCAATACATGGTACTTGATGCTACCACCCGCAGAAATCTGGAATTAACTTCAACAATACGTGATAATAAAAAAGAAGGTAGTTTACTAAATATCCTTGATAGAACAATTACATCTATGGGTGGACGTCTTATAAAAAAATGGATTAATCAGCCACTTATAGATAAAGAAAATATTGATGCCCGCCTGGAATCCGTAGAAGAACTTAGAAATAATTATATGATATTAAATAATTTACAGGAAAATCTTGATGGTATATATGATCTGGAAAGAATACTGGGTAAAATTACTTATGAAAGTGCTAATGCCCGTGATCTGGCTGCATTAAAATTTTCTTTACAGAAATTACCTGACCTATATGATAATATTCAGGAATTAGGTTCATCTTTATTTACAAAATTAAAAGAAAAGTTTGATCCCCTATCTGATTTACAGGAATTACTTGCCAGAGCTATAGTTGATGAACCACCTGTAACCGTTCGAGAAGGGGGACTAATTAAAGATGATTATGATCAGGAACTGGATAAATTAAGGAAATCATGCCGGGAAGGAAAAGATTGGATTACAAACCTTCAGGAAAAGGAAAGAAAAAGAACCGGTATTTCTTCATTAAAGGTTGGCTTTAATAAAGTTTTTGGTTATTACATAGAGGTTACTAATCCCAATCTAGACAAAGTTCCTGAAGATTATACCCGTAAACAGACACTATCTAATAGTGAACGCTATATTACACCCAAATTAAAGGAAAAGGAAGCACTTATACTGGGTGCAGAAGAAAGAATAAATGAACTGGAATATGATTTATTTGTAGAAGTAAGAAATAAAATTGGTGAAAATGTTGATAGAATAAAAAGTACTGCTTCTGTAATAAGTCAATTAGATGTATTAATATCTCTCAGTACTGTAGCTGTTGAAAATAATTTCAATCGACCACAGGTAAAAAATAATGATATCATTGAAATTAAAAGTGGCCGCCATCCAGTAGTAGAAGAAATGCTTGCTAAAAGCTTTGTACCTAATGATACATATCTTGATAGAGAAAAAGAGAAATTTATTATAATTACCGGTCCCAATATGTCTGGTAAATCAACTTATATGCGGCAGGTTGCTTTGATAGTTTTAATGGCTCAGATGGGTAGTTTTATACCAGCTGAATCAGCACAAATTGGTATTGTTGACCGTATATTTACACGTGTAGGTGCCAGTGATGACCTGACAACAGGACAGAGTACATTTATGGTAGAGATGAATGAAGTTGCCAATATTGTCAATAATGCCTCTGCAAAGAGCCTGATTATACTGGATGAAGTAGGGAGGGGTACAAGTACCTATGATGGTGTAAGTATAGCCTGGGCAGTCAGTGAATATATAAATAATAATGATTTAATAGGGGCAAGAACACTTTTTGCTACTCATTATCATGAATTAACAGAACTGGCAGATATAAGAAATGATATAAAAAATTATAATGTGCTTGTAGAAGAGGATGAACAGGGTGTACATTTTTTACATAAAATAGTTCCCGGTAAAGCTGACCAGAGTTATGGTATAGAAGTTGCTAGACTTGCCGGTTTACCAGGCAATTTAATAATTAAAGCCCAGCAGATATTATCCCGTCTTGAAGATGGTGATCAGAAAAAATACATTTCTGAAAAAGTAAGTGAAAATAATAAAGTAAAACAACTACCACTCTTTCAAGAAGAACATCCAATTATAAAAAAACTGGAAAATATTGAATTAATGAATATGACTCCTATGGAAGCTATGAACTTACTTTATGAATTACAACAGGAACTAAAGGAAAAGGGGGAAAATTATGGCTGATATAAAACAACTTTCCCGCAGTGTTGCTGATCAGATATCAGCAGGTGAAGTTATTGAAAGACCTGCTTCTGTAGTGAAAGAATTAGTGGAAAATGCAATTGATGCTGATAGTAGCAGAATTTCAATCACTGTTGAAAATGGTGGTAAGGATAAAATCAGTGTAAAAGATAATGGCTGTGGAATAAATAATGATCAACTTGAACTCGCTTTTTCTCGCTATGCAACAAGCAAAATAGAGAATATTAATGATATATATTCATTACATACCCTGGGTTTCAGAGGTGAAGCCCTGGCCAGTATTGCTTCAGTAGCCAGAGTAGAGGTTAGCAGTAGAACGAGAAATGTTAATAAGGGACAAAAAATGATAATTAAAGGGAGTGAAGTTAAAAGCTCTAAACCATGTGGTTGCCAGCCTGGAACCGATATTACTGTTAGCGATCTTTTTTATAATACACCTGCCCGTTTTAAATATCTAAAAACAACGGGGACTGAATTTGGCCATATTAGTGATATTATTTATAGAGAAGCACTGGCTCAACCTCATATTCAATTTTCTTTAACCCATGATGATCGTAATTTAATAAAAACACCGGGTTCTGGAAAAATTATAGACTGTATTCATTCTATATATGGTCAGGAATTAACTAATAATTTATTACCAGAGTTTGAATTTAAAGACAGATTTGTGAATGTCAGGGGTTATATTTCTAAACCTGGTTTTAACCGTTCTTCCCGCAAACATGAAATATTTATTGTTAATAATAGACCTGTAAAGAGTAATATACTTAACTATGCTGTTAGAGATGCTTACAGGGGATATATGAAATCTGGTAAATACCCATTAGTATTTTTATATATAGATTTAAATCCGGTTCTTGTTGATGTCAATGTACATCCTACGAAAAGAAAAATTAAATTTAGCAGAAGAAATATAATAAAAGATATTATAAAAAAAGGCTTACGTAAAGCTATAATTGACAGCAATCCAGCAGCTAAAATAAAATTAAAAACTAATAAAAAAGATAAGAAACAGATACAGAGGGAAAAGTTAATTAAAAATAAATCTATCTTAAATTCCGATAGGTATGAAAATAAAGATTTAGGAAGCAATGATAATTCCCAAAAAAATAAAGGAATAAGTAAAGATAGAGATAGTAACATTGATAAAAATAACAAAGATAATTCAGATATATCTGATGATTCAGTGCATAATAATAATATGTCCCGGGGATTTGAAAGTAAAAATAACAATGTGCATGAAAGTAAAGATAACTATAAAAGTAATAAAATGGATAAGCCTGAAATCATAAGTGTTCTGGGCCAGATACATAGTCTCTATCTTATTGTGGTTATTAAAGATGGTTTTTTGATAGTTGATCAGCATGCTGCTCAGGAGAGAATCTTATATGAAAAAA
>CAYRVO010000071.1:0-6721 GCA_964427565.1 uncultured Halanaerobiales bacterium
TAAGTTGTTCCAGTTTATGACCCGGGGGTTTGGTTAAAGAAGTATAAATATAATCCCATACGGATGCCCTTTTACTCTCCACAGCTGTCAACATAAAATTACCTTTATTTTTTTCCTTATATCCATTTTCTACTTCTATTATAGCTGATAATTTTTTTGCTATTCCAGGTTTCATTATTGTATATTTTGTTGGTACAAAATTTATCACAATAAATATAATTATTAAAATACCTATAAACTTTATAAAGCCTTCGCGTTTCATGTTTTCCGCTCCTCAATTATTTTTTTTATACTGGCAATTGATTCTTCTGCTGCTTTTCTACCAGCATCTATACATTTCTCAACATTCTCAAGATCAAAAGATGAAATTTCTTCTAAACATGGTTTTATAATTATATCTGAATTTAATTTGTGCAGTGATTTAAATTGTCTATGCATTATATCAAATGTATTAAATAATACATCAAATATATTATTTACTCCTGATCTAATTGTATCTGCTCCTACATCAACAGCAATTATTACATCAGCTCCCAAATCTCTTACTGTAGATACAGGTATTTTATCAATAATTCCCCCATCTACAAGTAATCTATCCTGATGATTAAAAGGTACATAAATACCAGGTATAGAAATACTACCCCGTATTGCTCGGGCAATAGATCCACTATCAATTGTTACCTTTTCACCAGATTCAATATCACAACAGACAGCTGCAAAAGGAATATCTAATTCAGAAAAATTTTTATGCCCTGTTATAACTTTCATGAAAGACAAAAATTTATTTCCTTTAATAAGTCCAATCCTGGGAAAAGTAATATCGGTGATATTATCCCATTCCAGAACATCTGCTATTCCTTTAATATATTTTAAAGGTACACCACTTGCATAAAGTCCACCTATTACACTACCTATACTCGTACCTGCAATCATGTCAATATTTACATCTTCTCTTTCTAAAACCTCAATAACACCAATATGAGCAAGCCCTCTAGCTCCTCCCCCACCAAGTGCTAACCCAATTTTAAAATCTTCATCTTTTGCAGACATAACTTTACACCCCCATATAAGATCTTTATTCATTATACTGAAGAAAAAGACAGGTATCCCTGCCTGAAATTTGATAATTTATTTATCTATGTTATAAATTATATTTAATTTCAAATGTTATTTTTTATATACAGCAAAATTTAAAACTACCTACCAACTTCTAACCTTTGAGCAAGATTATGGGGTAAACCTCTTTCATATATTTTTTCCTGAACATTTTTGATATCATAATCCACTCTTTTGATTTCAATTATAGATCTTTGTGGATGAAATATCGAATAACTAGCCTGTGAATTACCATCACGTGGTTGACCAACACTACCCACATTGATAATATACTTTGTTTTTGGTTTTATATTAATTTTTAATCCTTTAACAGCTTTAGTAAATTTCCATTTTCCTTTATACTTTTTAAAAACACCGGGAACGTGTGTGTGACCTACAAAAGTTATATCTATATCTTTTATAAATGAATTAATATTTTTTAAATCATAGGCTCTCATTATATATTTGAAAGGATTATTTAAGTCAGGATAACCATGAGCAATTATAATATTATATCCTTCATAGCTAAGTTTCTTTCTAAGCGGTAGTTCTTTTAAATATTGTATACTATCAGGACTTAAATTATTTTCAGTCCATTCTATTACTATCCTGGCCATTGTATTAAACCATTTTTTATCAAGCATGTTAACGGTTCCTTGATCATGATTACCTGCTATAACATGTGTACATAAATCTTTAATTTTGTTTACACACTCTTCAGGATCTGGATTATACCCTACAATATCTCCCAAACAGAGCCATTCATCTGCTTTTTCCTTACTAATGACAGCTTCTAAGGCATCAATATTCCCGTGAATATCAGAAAGCAGAGCGATTTTTGGCATCTGTAACACCCCATTTTCATTTTAATTATAATTATATAGTAAATATATACATCATTCAAATATTTAAGGAAATAATATCAGGTAAGAATATAAGGAAAGATTTTATAAAAAAGCAGAGGAGCTCCGGTAACTCAGGATTTTGCAAATAAAATTTATGGCTGTTTATTTGAGGAATTCAATAATACCGGTACCCCTCCATGGCTGTCAATTTAAAAATTTATTAATAAAATAAATAAAACTGCCTTACTTAGCAGGCAGTTATCTATCTTAAAATATAATACGTTAATAATATATATGAAAATAATATATTTTCATCCGTATCATCTCTCGCCACCTCTAAGTCGGAGGTTTTCACGAAGTATCTAATAATAGCAAGTCTTCTGGCTTCCAGTTATTTAGTTTAACATATATCCTTCCCTAAAAGTGGATTATGTAAATTATTACTGGTTACAGCTGCGACTACAGCAACGGATTTTTACCGTTTTCCTTTAACTATTATTAATACAATTATTTTATTTGTATATATTGTAACATAGCTAATACTTAATATCAAGGATAATTTGTAAAATTTTTATAATTATATATCCAGTTTCTGGTATATATTAAATAAAATGTCTTCTTCAGTTTAGGATTGTTAGTATTTAATCTGCAGAACAAATAGTAGACCAATTTCTTTTTTGGGCTATTGTTTGCAAACTGGAATCTGGATTAACCGCTACCGGTTTTCCAACAGCCTCCAGCAACTGTAGGTCATGAAAACTATCTGCATAGGCTTTACTATTCTCCCAGTCTATTTTTTCATCTTTAAAATAATCTTTTAATACATAAAGTTTTTTAGACCCACTTATAATATTTATTTTAAGTTTTGAATTAGAATTTTTATTATATATAAACTCACTACCAATAATAGTATCGATTTTAAATCCGGTCGCCACTTGCTTAAGCAAAGGTTTATAAGCACCTGATAATAAAACAGTATAATAACCATTTTTTTTGCATCTAGATATTTCTGTTATTACTTTCTCATTAAAGTATTTACTCGCCGAAGATGCAGCTTTACTGAAAAATATATCTATTTCATTTTTGCTCATACCTTTAAAAATTTTACTGACCTTCCTTACTGCTTTTACTTCCATTTCTTCTTTGCTGAGATTTGAGTATAGTCCCATTTTATATTTTAGATATAAGGGTATTAAGGGTATGTATACTTTTAATAATTTATATTGGGAATATTTCTGCTTATACCACTGTGATAGAATAAAGGGCATAGTCTCCCGCGAAAAAATTGTACCATTAAAATCAAAAATAGCAATTTTCATCTATTTTACCCCCTGATAATTTTATTTTAAAATTCATTTCAAATCTCTAAAGAATCCCTGTATTTATTTAATCGACGAACCTGTAAACAAAATGATTCCAGCCTTGCTTCAATAACTTGAGTAAATACACTACCATCTACCTCAATAGCCAGAAAAGGTAATGAAGAAAATCTTTGTAATATTTGTTGAACTTTTTCATTTCCTGAAATTCTTCTTTTGGCTGTTTCCAGAGATCTATCTAAAATAGATTCCGCTACCCGGTGTGGCATACAACCAAATGGTCCAATAATAATTACTCCATCAACATTATTAATAATCTCTTCAATAGTACCACCGATAGTTAATATTGCCTCCCCTGTAAGTTGAGGAGAAATAACACCTTTTGCATCTTCTATTACATCATTTATATCTTGTTGATGATATTCACAGAGTCCACATTCAGAAAAAATATCTTTAATTGTTTTTTCATATTTCTTCTGAAAAAAATCTTTTACTTTGTTTTTACATTTTTCTATAAAGTTTACTTCTGGATTATTTATACCATTTTGCAGAAGATAATCAATATAATATAACCATTCATCTTTTGCAGCAACTTTAGTAACAATATCCTTTTTAGCCATTTTTTCGACAAGAAAACGACGAGAAAATTGATCACTTCTTACATATATTTCCCCTGTAAGTAATACTTTTTTGGCATTCTCATATGATTCTTTTAATTCTATTTCAGAAAGTTTAGCTACTTCTTTTTTTAAATTTGTTTTAATTTTAGACCATGAGAATCTTTTAAGTATTTGAAAAATCTTTTGTTTGCTCTTATTAAAAATATTTAAGGCTTTAGACTTATCTTTGGCAAGGGTAATAATCGTACTATAAATATCTTCCATTACTTCTG
Source organism: uncultured Halanaerobiales bacterium (assembly GCA_964427565.1). Classification (GTDB taxonomy): domain Bacteria; phylum Bacillota; class Halanaerobiia; order Halanaerobiales; family JADQBU01; genus CAYRVO01. Next base: position 4,152 of record CAYRVO010000071.1, read on the forward strand.
AAATAATAACAGCCTGCCAGGCTCTGATGGTAAATTTCAATCCCATACCTGCATAACTATTATCTGCAGAAAGAGTAAGAAGTACTACATCTTCAATCTCTTTTTCTTTTATTAAATTATTCATCAAAACATTATACTGGCCAAAACGGCAGGGACCAGAAGCTTCAGGCATAAAATAAACAAGTATTTCATCTTCATTTTCACGTTCTTCAAGATATTTTAATAAACTCCCCAGAGTCAATTGAAGGGGAAGACATTCTTTTGAGGTAGAATTTGCCCTACCTCTTTTTAATTCCTCCTTACCCGGTGGAGGACAGGTAACTGCATTTATACCGCAATATCTAAAAGCCGTAGTAAATGCTTTACTGCTCATCCCACCCATTGAAGGGATAAGTAATTTTACATTTTCATCAGTAAGGGAATACCTGTTCTCAGAAGAATCAATAATACTTACATTTTTGCCATATTCAATCCTTGCTATTTTAAAGTTATTTCTTTCTTTAACCGGCATCGCTTCATCCTTTTGCAATTTTCTATAACTATCTACAACATCAAGAAATGCTTCAATGCGCGTATTTAAACCTGCATCGGCAGTATGACTATCCAGTTCAAGTGTAAGAGAAGGTTTGCTACCATTTTCATCCCGAAAATAATTAATCAAAAATGAATCAGGCCCACAACTAAAATTAGTAATGTAGGCACCAAAAAGATCTGGATTTTCACTAACAAAAACCGCACCTTTCATAATCATCTGGCCCATTGACCAATACATTTTATTTGATATATCCTTAGACTCTATTGGAAGCATATCATAAGGCACAATAAGTTCTCCCCGGGTTGCAAACTTATGAGGTATACCCATATTAGCTTCAGAAACAAAGGCATTATATGGACGACCAAAAAGAATAATAGCTTTTTTTTCTGGATTTTCTTCAAGATAAGAAAGAACTTCTTTTCCTTTATTCTTTAATTCCTTATTAAATAATCTTTGATTTCTAACTGCTTTTTTATAGGCCTCTTTACTTTCTTTCTCCAAAACATTAAGCTTTTTAGCTACCTTCACAAATTTATCCTCTTGGTCTTCAAAACCATTCTTAAAACTCAATACAGGAGAAAAAATATTATCTCTTTTAAGCTCAGACCATACAGCACTAAGATAATAAGGTTCACCCTGGGCCATTGGACAAAGCATACTCTCTTCTGCTCCATTTTTAACATATAATCCTTTAACATGAGGTAAAAAGATATAATCATAATCAAAATTATTAAGCAGGTCATACATATAACCATGACTTATTTCTATAGGGTGGCAAAAAGCAGCAGATTCCTGTTGAATACCTTCTTCTCTTACTACCTCAGGTAAAATCACTTTGTAACCAAGTTCAGCAAAAAATTTAGAATAAAGCGGTAGTAATGAACTTACTGTAAGTGAACGATTTATCCCTATTTTACCTTTACATTTATCTTTATCTGGAGATGCAAAATAATCTTCAAAAACCATTTTTTCTCTCTTTTTCACAAGATTCAACTTTCCAACATCATACTTTAGATCATGAGAAAGATTTACATATTTATTACAGGCACCACCAAAAAAATATTTTTTATCTTCAATCTCCATAACATTAATTTCACACTGTCGATCACAGTTCTCTTTTCCCCCCTGACAAATAAAAGGTTCCTTATAAGTAATTTCTCTATTATAAAGATCTTTTAAATTAAATTCATTTTTTTCAGTCAAACCTAGTTTAATATGTTCTTTTACCATAAGTGCTACTCCATAAGCACCCATAAGACCTGGCTCAGGAGGAACAATGATTTTTTTATCAGTAAGAGCAGCCATAGCCATAGGTACTGCCCGATTATAGCATACTCCTCCCTGCATAAAGACTTTTTCTCCTACCGGTCTATTCCCTTTAACTCTGTTTGTATAATTTAAACATATAGAATAAACCAGTCCTGCACATATATCTTCAACTTCTATGCCTTCCTGAATAGCACTTTTAATATCACTACTTATAAAAGCAGAGCACTGATCATTAAAATTGGGGGGATTATTTCCATTAAGAGCTATATTTTCTAGCTCAGTCATTTTAATATTAAATGACTCTTTAGCAGCTTCTTCTAAAAAAGAACCGGTCCCCGCAGAACATGCTTCATTCATAGCATAATCAGTAGGTACCTGATTTACAATATAAGTATATTTTGCATCCTGACCACCTATCTCAAAGATGGTATCTACTTCTTCATCAAAATATACTGCCGCAGTAGCATGAGCCATAATTTCATTATGTATTGAATCAGTTAAGGCATGAAGGCCCACAATCTGACGGCCGGAGCCTGTTACACCAAGACCATTAATTTTTATATCATTACTTCCTGTTTTATCTAGTAATCTCCTGTAACATTTTCTTGCTGCAGCAACAGGATCACCATTTGTGCGTAAATAAACTGATGCAAGCAGAGCATTATCTTCCCATCTAACAATAGCTGCTTTAGTAGTAGTAGACCCTACATCTATCCCCAGTATACATTTATCCCTATCTTTAATCTGACCCCTTTCAATATCATGA
>CAYRVO010000072.1:0-6657 GCA_964427565.1 uncultured Halanaerobiales bacterium
CAGACAGAGCTGTTGTTGGTGGATTACTGGGCTATAGTCCGGATGATAAAAGAATAAAAAAATCATTAAAAATAGCTAAAGATAAAAATATAGAAATAAACTTCCATAAAATAAAACTGAGGAACACTCATCCAAATACAATATTAATAAAATTGAAAAACAACAGTAAAAAACTTAGCATTCAGGGTTCTTCAGTAGGTGGCGGAAATATAATAATACATAAAATAAATAATTATAAGGTTAATATTTCTGCAAAATTTCCTACACTCTGGATATTACATAAAGACAAACCAGGTATAGTGGGCAAAGTAACTTCAAACCTGGGAGAATATAATATTAATATCGCCTATATGCAATTATTTCGCAAACATAGAGGCAAGACAGCCTCCAGTATTATTGAACTTGACCACCAGGTTTCTGACAGTATATTACGGGATTTAGAAAACAAAGAAGGAATTCAGAAAATTAGATTCATTCCAGCATTGTAATGTAGAACTACTATACAAACTAATCCCTATAGTTAAAAACATTTAAAACAGAAAGATTAATTTAATTTATGGATATAATTGCAGTTATTTAGACAATTAATTTATGGGGGTGATCTAAAATGGTAGATAAATTCGCTTTAAAGTCCAATAAAATCTATAAAGCAGCCCAGGTTTTAGAACTGGATGAAAAAGAAACCCTAGCAGACATAAAAAAATCTTATCGTAAATTAATAAAAAAATGGCACCCTGATAAATGTGAAAAAACGGACGAAATCTGTAAGGCTAAAACCAAAGAAATTGTGAAAGCATACAAAATTATTATTGAATATTGCCAAAATTATAGGTATTCCTTCAAAAAAGAAAATATTATTAATAACCTTCCAGTTAAAGAAAGAGGAAAAGAAAATATGATCAGGAGATTTGGAAATGACCCCTTATGGGGTAATCTTTAAAAATTTAAAAAGAAAAGAGTGATAATCCATGTGTAAAATATTAGTTATTAAAAACAGTCCCCGTAAAAATAGTAATAGTGAACTACTCGTAAATAATTGTCTTAAGACTATTAAAAAAGAGAAACTAGATGATGTAAATATAAAAATTATATATCCCCATAAACTCGATATTGGACCATGTATGTCCTGTTTTGACTGTTATAATAATGGCCAGTGCAGATTCAAGGATGATATGCAACCACTCTACGATATTTTTAATATGTCAGATATAATACTTGTTTCTACACCTATTTTTTTCAATGGTCTTCCCTCCCATCTGAAAGCAATGATCGACCGCTGTCAGGCTATATGGTCCAGTAAATATATATCTAATTCTTCACGAATCAATAGAGATAAAAACCGTCGCGGATACCTATTTGCTACAGGTGGTGCACCAGCCTATGATGAACAGTTTACAGCTGCCAAACTGGTTATGAGCATGTTTTTCAAAGTTATAAATGCAGAATTTAAAGAACAACTACTGGTTTCCAACATAGACAAAAAACCAGTCAAGGATAGACAACAGATATTAGCTGATGCTCAACTTATTGGCCAGAAAATAGTTGATGAAATATGCCAGCAAAAAGATTAAGCTGTACATTTAATTATGATCATATTTTGCCTTCTTTTATTATAAAATATTATTCATAACTTCCAGGGTATATTCTATATCTTCTCTATCTATACCAAGGTGAGTAACAGCACGCAGATAATTCTCCAGTCTACTGAAGCGTAGCCCTTCTTTTAACATTAATTCAGCAAACTTATTTGCTGTATAATTACTTACTTTAAATAAGACAATATTTGTCTCTACATACTCAGGATTAATTTCAATACCATTTATATTACCCATACCTTCAGCCAGTAATTTTGCGTTTTCATTATCATCCCTGAGCCTTTCTCTGTTATTTTCAAGGGCATAAATACCACCAGCAGCTATAATTCCGGCCTGTCTCATAGCTCCCCCAAGACGCTGTTTCCAGTACCTGGCTTTTTCAATAAACTTACTACTACCGGCCAGTACAGAACCTACAGGTGCACCCAATCCTTTACTTAAATCAATCCATACGGAATCAAAATTAGCAGCATATTCCTTTGCCTTTATTCCAGTTGCTGCTACTGCATTTAGAAGGCGAGCCCCATCCATATGAGTGGCAAATCCATTATTATGAGCAAATTTTGTTATTTTATTGATTTCCTCCAGAGGCCAGATACTACCCCCACCTAGATTTGAAGTGTTCTCAATAGAAATAAGCCTGGTCTGTGGTTCATGATAATCCTTACTCCTTACTGCTTCCTTAACCTGTTCAATAGTATAAATCCCCCTTGTTCCCGGTAGTGGGTTTATAGATGCACCACTGATAACTGCTGTACCCCCTGCTTCATAGTGAATGGGGTGTGCTGTTTTATCCATAATTATTTCATCACCAGATCTACAGTGGACCGCAAAAGATATTTGATTGGCCATTAAACCCGATGGTAAATAAATAGCCTCTTTTTTACCAAGTATCTCAGCAACCATTTCATTAAGCTGATTAACACTGGGATCTTCCATTAATTGTTCATCTCCTACCTCAGCTTCAGCCATAAACTTTCTCATCTTTTTATCCGGGCGGGTTCCAGTATCACTAAATAAATCAACTTTTATTTCCATTATAAATCCTCCTCATCTATTTCATCCATTAATGTTGAATAGGGCTTTATATCAACAACAGGTGTTCCATCAATAGCGTCAAGACCTTTGACTCGCAGTTTATTAGCTTCCCGGGTAATTAATTTTACAGTCGTAATCCCCAGAGGACTGGGTCGATTAGGACTCCGAGAAGCAAATAATCCTCTAATATTACCATGGCGTCGGGGGCCTTTGAGTGTATAATCCCGCGACTTATGTAGATAAAAAATAATCTGCAAATAATTACTCTTCTCAATAGCATATAGTCCTTCTTCATATTTGGGTTTAATAATAATTGTACTTTCATATTGTTTCATCTCTTCTGGTCCAACAGGTTTCTTATATTTACTCTCAACCCTACCTATTTCTCTTATTTTATACATCAATTCCCCTCCTTTTCACCTTATTCCTGATTATAGTAAATATTCCAGTAATATTACCATAGACATCCCCACTAAAACAGTCAAAAATATATTCTTTTTATAGATTGCCACCAGAATAGTTGGTAAAGAAGCTATTAAAAATATATTCTGTGCTGTTAATATTAATTTGCCTTCTATTATTAAAATTCCAGGAGCCAGCAGTGCTGCCAGTATAGCCGGGGGAATAAATCTTAACCAATCAACTATTATATCTGGAATCTCAAATTTACTCAGTACAGCCAGTGGTATATAGCGGGGGATAAAAGTAACAATAGCCATACCGATAATCATAATTAAATATTTCCCATCCATTTTTCAATTCCCACCCCCACTGTTGCAGCAATTACTGTGGCAACTATTATATTCCAATTTCCCGGTAAAATCTGTACAAATAACAAAGACAATAAACCAGCAATAACAGCTACCAGAATATCTAATCTATTTTTTAACTGTAATACAAGCAAAGCAATAAACATCGCTGGAAGAACAAAATCAAGTGCTGAAGAATTTAATTCCGGCAATATATTACCCAGACCTGCCCCCAACCAGGAACTCAATGACCAGCCTAAATAGGAAACTAACCCTAAACCCAGGAAGAAATAACCCTTATGATTGTAATCTTCTATACTGCTACTGCCCACTGCAAATGTTTCATCTGTAATAAAAAAACCCGCAATGGGTAGTATTCTCCGATCTGTATTTTTTAAATTTAAACTTAGAGAAGCACTCATTAATAAATGGCGTAAATTAACAACAAAAGTCATCATTACTATCGTAAAAATACCTGTATTTTGACCCAGCATATTTATACAGATTAATTGTGATGAACCTGCATATACAAAAATTGACATTAACACAGTTCCTATAATACCCAGCTCTGTTTTTCCTGCCAGTAAACCATAGGCTATTCCAATAGGTAGATAACCCATGATTATAGGTACTGCTTGCTTAATACCTGACTTAAAGTCCTGCCTCCTACTCACTTTCTGATTCCTCTCCTTCAAAATAAGTTACTATTACTGCTCTGTTAATTTTGTATCATGATCATAATTAATTTTCTAATAATTTTCAAAGTTATATTAGATAAAGCTTTCTATAATTATAGCATACACTGCTTTAGCTTGTGAAATAATCAGTGAAATCTACTTTTTCTGCCAGTACAATAAACTTTCTTTTATTATATGTTTAAGCAAATTATTATTATATAAATAACTCAGATAGGCCTTTACGGAAGTTTTAAGTAGATAATAATGGTAGGCATTACTTACTCTATAACTAAATTCTCTACAAACTTTTTTCATAATTTCATCAGTAGTCTTCTCTTCAGCTGTGATTTTTAAAATATATTCTTCTATATTTTCTATCAATTCTCTATTGGCAGTTGCAACTTTTTTAATTTCCTTTTTTGCAGTTAAACACCCATGGGCAGGTAAATAAAACTGATAATTATCTTTAGCAAGTTCAGCAAGAGTCTGCTTCTGTTTACTAATATTGATACAGAAGGGAACCTGATGTTTATCCAGTATCATCTGAGAATATATAGCATCACCACAAAAAAGCACCCCTTGATAAGCTATACCAATATGATTCTGTGAATGACCCGGTAAAGAAACAGCCTCTAATTCTAATCCCTGAATATTAACAGTACTATCAGCTTTAAAAACTTCATCAACAATTACTGGTTCAGCCTGCAGAAATTTATTTTTCAAATCGCTAATCGGTTGTGCACCACCAAAAAAACAAAAAGGCTCCAGAAAAGTGTTTTCGATAAACTGATTTTCAACTTCTGCAGCATAAATTTTTGCTCCCGTTTTCTCTTTTATATGGGCATTACCTCCACAGTGATCTGCATGAGCATGGGTATTGATTACCGCTTGCGGATAAAGTCCTTCTTTATCTAAAGCAGTTAAAATTTTCTTTGCAGTCCTCTTATCCAGACCGGTATCTATTAATATTACCCTCTCATTACATTTGATCACACCAATATTAACTGGATTATCCAGATAGTAAACCGCTTCAGTTATTTTTTTGAATTTCATATAATAACTCTCCTTAAATACTACTTTAATCCCTGATATTAAGTATTTTTATTATTAAAATATTAAACTACAGTCAACTTAATCATTAGTTTCATTATTTAACAAATTCACTTCTATACTTCTCATATTCCCAGTAATAATCAATATCAATTAATATTCTATCTGATGCTAGTGGATAGGAATAAACTTTTTGCGGATATTTCCTTATTAAACCCCTCAACCCACCGCAAGTATCTAATTTATATACTTCTTCCAGTAATTCAGAATCAATGATAACGGGATGTCCCCTCTGTTCTTTATAATAAGGAAGCAATATCTCCGGTTTTTTTTGCTTTAATACCTTTATTATTTCTTTATAAATCTTGTCTGTAATTAGTGGCTTATCCCCCAGAGTAAATAGTATATATTTAGTTGACCGGGGTAAATTTCTAAGTCCTGCCCAGACACTTGTTAGCATTCCTTTTTTATATTTTTTGTTTTCAATCAACTGTAAGCGGGGATCATCTATTTTCTGCAGCACTTTATTAATTTTTTCAGCCTGAGCACCAATAACAACTCTAATTTCATCATCTATATTATCACAGGCCAGCAAATTATATATTACTGTCTCCAGGATAGTATGCTCACCCCATGGTAGAAGCTGTTTAAGTCTACCCATTCTTTCAGCTTCTCCTGCAGCTAATATTACTGCTGAAAGCAAGTTAAACTCTCCTTTCAAAAAACCGCCTTAATTCATCTCCACCTAAATAATATTTTAGTCAAAGTTACTAACTTCGCATCGGATGGAACTTTCCTAAGATACTTTAGATAAAGCCTTCCTGAAATTTAAAAAGGGAGGGTTAACCCTCCCCCTAATATATTATTTTTATTATACAAAAATGAAATAAACAACAAATACAATACCTAGAACATATACCAACCAGTGAACTTTTTCACCCTTACCGGTAAACAATTTAACCAGTGGATAAATAATAAAACCAAGGGCAATACCATTGGAAATTGAATATGTTAAAGGCATAGCAATCATAGCTACAAAAGCCGGGAGTACTTCAGTAAAGTCATCCCAATCTATTTTAGTAATATTTGTCATCATCATGGTTCCCACAATAATTAAAGCTGGAGCAGTTGCTGCAGCAGGAACAATACCAATTAATGGTTTCAAGAATAGAGATAGAAAGAATAAAATGGAGACTACAACTCCTGTTAACCCAGTTCTTCCACCTGAAGCAACACCTGATGCTGATTCAATATATGTAGTAACAGTACTTGTCCCGAAAAGTGCTCCACCGGTTGTACCAACAGCATCAGCCAGTAAGGCTTTACTTGCTTTCGGTAAATTACCATCCTCATCAAGATAACCTGCCTGTTGACTGACTCCAACCAGGGTGCCTGCTGTATCAAATAGATCAACAAATAGGAATGATATTAATACAGCCAGAATTCCTGCTTCAAATACTGAACCTATATCCAGTTTAAATAAAACTCCTGACCAGTCAGCCATTCTCGGCATCTCAAATACTCCCTGTAGGGGAGGGGTAACACCAT
>CAYRVO010000073.1:0-6575 GCA_964427565.1 uncultured Halanaerobiales bacterium
ACTTTGTTTTAATCTTATAAATTATCCAGTTAGATTTTAACAAAAATGATATTTCCATTATTAAAAATATAAGTAAAAAAATAAAATAAAAAGAAAGAATAAAATTTTCCTGGTAAAATGTTTTCAATGCAACAAGAATTTCAGTCATAATTTTACATCCTTTCTTTTAAATAGTACATTATTTATTATAATATTCCATAAAAAATATATATTACCTGCAAATCGTTAATTTAATAAATCATTTCTATTACTCCTACTGTACATATTGGAATAATACCTTTAACATTTCAGATGGCTTAAATAAATTTCTAAGTTAGTTTATCTAATAATAAATTATATATAATTTCATCGACTAGCTTTTCTTTTATTGTTCTTGATAAAATATCACTTTTTTTTATGAAATCGGGAATATAATGATTATTATATTTTTGATGATCAAAGTTTTCTCTGACTCTTTCGGTAAATTCACGAAAACTATATATTTTAAATCTTTCAATATTATTTTTTTCAGCCAATTTTTCATAGAAATATATAACAAGATCTTGATAATCACTTTCTCTCTTAATATCCATCAATTCTAATAATCTGGGAATTATATATTCAAATAATGCCCTCTTACATGGTGTGTTTTTACATCCTAATAATTTAGCTACTTTATCTATATTTTCTTTTTTTAGGGAAAGCAAAAAATCTATATAAAATTTCTCTTTATTAACTGAATTTATGTAATACCTCTGTCCTTTTAATCCTTTGAATTTTTTTAAAGTGTCATAATAACCAAGTTTAAGATTTTTTCTTGCTTTTTTTTGTTCGAAATTCAATATTCTTCCTAAATCTTCAGATGGATTAATATAGGTCAAATTTAATTCTTTTTTATTAACATCTCTCGTTCTGCCCATACCAAAAGTTCTAATTACTATAATTTCTTTATATCCTTTACTAGTTAGCAATTTTATCGGCAGATTATCGTAAAAACCACCATCAATAAATAATTTCCCATCAAGTTTTTCAATTTTAAATGCCGGTAAATTTGCACTGGCAAGTAAATAATCTACCAGTTTTCCCTGTGGTATATTTTCTATAAATAATTCCATAGGTTTCATATCACTAAGTGATATTGTAATTATACCAAATTCTATATTTGATTTTCTTATTTCATCTTCTTTTATATTATCTCTTAATATTTGTTTAATTAATTTGATATCAAGCCCTCTATTACCCATTATTTGTTTAGCTTTTCGTAATAAATATTTAATATTATTTTTATTTATATCAAAATTTTTTATTTCTTGCATATACTTTTCATTTATATTAAAAACTTTAGCTGGTTTTATATTATACCACAGTTTGTAGGCCTTATCTACATCTCCCTGTACAATCATAGCTCCATTTAGAGCACCAATAGATGTTCCGGCAACAGCATTTATTTCTATCCCCATTTCTGTAAGTGCTTTATAGGCACCAATATGAAAAGCCCCTTTAGCACCTCCTCCTTCCAATACCAGCCCTCTCATTTTATCACCCTCTTTATTATCTATTTAATTTAATCATATCATATTATTATTTGTGTTTCTTACATATTTATATTTTTATTTCACATTCATCATTATTTTGTTATAATTAATTTAAGATTTATTATAAATTTATTAATAAAATTTTATAATAAAAACAGGGGGAAATAATATTACAAGAAAATCTACTTCACTTCATAAAGTTAAAACTGAAAAAGAAAAGGCATTATTAATCTGTGCCCAAACAGATAATCTTTCTGAATTAAAAGGTCTGGCCCATACTTCAGGAGTAAATATTTCAGGTAATTTATTATACAATGATTATAAAATTGATGCCGCTTATTATATAGGTAAAGGTAAACTTCATGAAATAAAAGAATATACTAATCTAAATGATGTTAATCTTATAATATTTAATAATGAATTATCTCCTGCCCAACATAGAAATCTTGAACAATATTTAAATATAAAAATCATTGATAGAACACAGTTAATACTTGATATTTTTGCCCATCATGCCCAAACAAAAGAAAGTAAATTACAGGTTGAACTTGCCCAGCTAGAATACATGTTACCAAGATTAAAAGGAAAAGGTAGCGAACTTTCCCGATTAGCTGGTGGTATTGGAACCCGTGGACCTGGTGAAAGTAAACTTGAAATTGACAGAAGAAGAATTGAAAAGAAAATATATAGATTAAAACAAAAATTAAAAGATATCAAACGTAATAGAAATATACAGAGAAAATCACGTAGTGATCCTGTTATTTCACTTATCGGTTATACAAATGCTGGTAAATCAACGCTTATGAATTTAATTACCGGGCTTAATACTACTGTTGCTAATAAATTATTCGCAACTCTTAACTCAAAACTAAGTAGTATACAATTAGATAATGGTATAAATGCTATAATTAGTGATACTGTTGGGTTTATTGAAAAATTACCACATCAACTTGTTGCTTCCTTTAGAGCATCACTGGAAGAAATAAAAGAATCTGATATATTAATACATGTAATAGATTGTAACCATTCACATATTGAAAATAGAATTAAAGTAGTTAAAAATGTTCTCAAAGAAATAGATGTTCTGGATAAAGAACTTATTACTGTTTTCAATAAAACTGATTTAATTTCCGAGAAAAGATTAAAAGAATTAAATATATACTATCCCCAGGCTATTAATATTTCAGCAAAAACCGGAAAAGGAAAAAATTTACTTACAAAAAAAATAGTAGATGTTTTGAAAAAAAACATGAGAAAAATAAAAATTAAGTTACCATATGATAAAGCCTCTCTTGTTAATAAAATATACAGTAATGGACAGGTATTAAAAGAAGAATATAAAAATAACTGTATATTTATGGTAGCTGAAGTAAATAAAGAGTTTGCCCAAAGAATTGAATCTTATAATTTAAATTAAAATAATCCTTTCACTATTATATGCCGCGGTCACGAAGCTAATGCTGGCCTAACCTTTGTGTACTAGAATTCAAATGAAAGGGCAGCGAGCCGCGGTCACAAAGCTAATGCTGGGCCTTCCTATGTACATTATAATTTATAAGTTTTTTTAGGTGAGAATATTTAATTATAAAAAAGTATTAAATACAAATTCATCTACCCTATAATCTATTTTTATACTGTCTCCTTCTTTAATTTCTCCTTCCAGTAATTTCATTGCCAGTTTGTCTTTTATATATTTCTGTATTACTCTCTGCAATGGCCTTGCTCCATAAGTAGGATCATAACCAAACTCCATAAGCTCTTTTTTTGCTTTATCTGTTACAGAAATATCCAGTTCTTTTTCTGCTAAATTATCCCTTAAATAGCCAATTTGAATTTCAATTATTTTAAATATATCTTCTTTAGTCAGTGAATTAAATATAATTTTTTCGTCTATTCTATTTATAAACTCTGGTCTGAAATGTGCTTTAAGGGCTGCAGAAACTTCATCCTCTATACGTTCTCTATCATCAAGGTCCTGGATATATTCTGACCCTAAATTGGAGGTCATAATAATTACTGTATTACGAAAATCCACTTCTTTTCCTTTACTATCTGTTAACACACCGTCATCCAGTATCTGTAAGAGAATATTGAAAACATCCTGATGTGCTTTCTCAATTTCATCAAGTAAAATTACAGAATAGGGTTGTCTCCTGATTTTTTCTGTTAGCTGTCCACCTTCTTCAAAACCAACATAACCCGGTGGTGAGCCTATTAATTTGGCAACTGCATGCCTTTCCATATATTCTGACATATCCAGCCTTACCATAGCCTTTTCATTATCAAATAAATATTCAGCCAGCGTTTTTGCCAGTTCTGTTTTACCTACACCGGTGGGACCCATAAATATAAAGGAAGCAAGTGGTCTATTTTTATCCTGAAGACCTGTTCTCGATCTACGTATAGCATTACTTACTGCCTGTAATGCATCTTCCTGACCAACTACTCTCTTTCTTAATTCATCCTCCAGATTAATTAATTTTTCTTTTTCTTCTTCCATTAACTTTTGTAAAGGAATATTTGTCCAGGAGGAAACAATTTCTGCAATATCTTCTTCCATTACTTTTTCTTTAAGTAAATTATTTGACCCCTTTATATTGTCAAGTTTTTCATTCGCTTTTTTAAGTTCTGATTCTAATTCATGAAGTTTACCGTATTTTAAGCGAGCAGCTTCTTCATAATCTGCATCTCTTTCGGCATTTTCGGCAGCGAGGTTTATCTTTTCTATTTTTTCTTTTAAATCCTGTATTTTCTTAATTAAATCTTTTTCATTCTCCCAGCGGGCCTGCAGGGGATCTCTTTTTTCTTTTAATTCACTTATTCTCTCTTTTATTTCTTCTAATCTTTCCTGTGATTGTTGATTATCTTCCTTTTTAAGCGCTTCTTTTTCTATTTCTAATCTCCTGACCTTACGATCCAATTCATCAATTTCTATAGGCATTGAATCAATTTCAATCCTCAATTTTGAAGCTGCTTCATCAACTAAATCTATAGCTTTATCCGGTAAAAATCTCTCCGTTAAATATCTATCCGATAATTTAGCAGCAGCAACTAGAGCCTGATCCTGTATTTTTACTCCATGATGAATTTCATATTTTTCCTTTAATCCCCTTAAGATAGATACAGTATCTTCTACTGAGGGTTCATTAATTAATATCGGCTGAAATCTTCTTTCCAAAGCAGCATCTTTTTCTATATGTTTTTTATATTCATTAAGAGTTGTTGCACCTACACAATGCAATTCTCCTCTAGCCAGAGCAGGTTTTAATAAATTAGCTGCATCCATTGCACCTTCACTTGCTCCTGCTCCTACCAATGTATGCATTTCATCTATGAATAATATAATCTTACCCTTTTCATCTTTTATTTCTTTTAATACTGATTTTAACCTATCTTCAAATTCTCCTCTATATTTTGTACCGGCTATTAAAGAACCCATATCCAGTGATATAACCATTTTATCCTTGAGTGTAACCGGAACATCTCCATTTATAATTCTTTGTGCTAAACCTTCTACTATTGCTGTTTTACCGACACCTGGTTCACCGATTAATACCGGGTTATTCTTCTTTCTCCGTGATAATACCTGCATTATCCTTCTTATTCTCTCATCGCGACCAATAACTGGATCAAGTTTACCTTCCTTTGCCTGTTTGGTAATATCAATAGTAAACTTTTCCAGTACATTATATTCATTTTCGGCATTTTTATTTTTTACCTTTTTACCACCTCTTATAGAATTTATTATCTCCTTAAGCTTTGATAATGAAATATTATAATCAGACAATAATTTAGCTGTTTTACTTTTACTATCAGCAACTATAGCAAGCAAAAAATGTTCTGTTGATATATAATCATCATCTAATTTTTCAGCCTGCTTATTTGCCTGACGCAAAACCCTGTTTAGTTCATTTGACATATATACCTGTGTACTCTCTTTATTATATACCTGTGGCAACTTATTCAGTGTATCATTCAGTTTATTTTTTATTTCTTCAATATCAAGATTAAGCTTTTGCAGAATAGGTATAACAATACCTTGATCCTGTTTTAACAATGCATATAGTAAGTGGGCCGGGTAAACTTCCTGCTGTTGAAAATCTTCAGCAATATGCTGTGCTTCTACTAAGCTTTCCTGAGCCATTCTGGTAAAATTATCCATACGCATTATCATGACCTCCTTATTTATTTTTTATAACAGAAATGGATGAAATCTATATCTTGTTTATTATTATTATAACGCAAAGGTCAAAGAAGGTCAAGAAGTATTTTGTTATTTCATGAAAAATTTTGCAGCTTTCTTCATATTGTTTCTGGTAGCTACCAGAAATACCTGATTCTTTCCATATATCTTTTTATTACCCCTCGGTATTATTAATTTATCATCTTCCTGATCATAAATACCTGCAATTACACAATTTTGGGGAAATCCTTTACTATTAACAATTTCTGAAACCGTTTTTCCTGAACTTTTACTTTCCTGAGGTAATGTTATTATAGATACCTCAGCTTTTCCATTACCCAGAGAAACAACCTTTCTAATGTTTGGTTGTTCAATATCAATTACAAAACTATCAACAATCATATCAACAATAGCACCAATATTTGTGGCTCCTGCCAGTTTATATGCATTTTTATAATCTGGATCCCGCATACGAACAAGTATCTTATCTATACCATAATTCTTAGCCAGAATAGTAAAAGCAAGATTATCAGTATCTTTTCTCATGGTACCTATTGCTACATCACATTTATCAATTCCTGCATCCTTAAGTACATGAATATCTGTGGCATTTCCACATACACTTACAGCACCATATTTAGAATATATTCTTTCACATATCTCAGCCTCAATATCTATTACTACAACATCATGTTTTTTTACTAATCTCTTTGTTAATTTACGTCCTACTACACCACCACCGGCTATAATTATATACATTAAAGACACTCCCTTTCCATTTATAAACTATTTCATATATATTAATTTATTATTTTTATTTAATTATCTAATTGACCCTCCTCGGGGCAAGCCCACGAGGTTTGCTAGCAGACTATAAC
>CAYRVO010000074.1:0-6539 GCA_964427565.1 uncultured Halanaerobiales bacterium
AAGATTGCAGGAATTCTTTAATACTACTTTTATCCACAACAAAATCCTCCCGAGTTTAAATTACTCTTCTTCTTCTTCTATATCTGTATTAGCTTCAATTTCTTCTTTCTCTTCAATTTCTTCTTCCTCTTCTTCTACCAGGCGTTGATTAATAGCACTTTTCACAAAATCTATATCCACATTGGAAGATACCCTGATTCTTAAATTATCTTCTTTAATTTTTATTACCTTTCCTTTTATCCCTCCAATGGTAATAACCTTATCACCCACCTGTAATTTGTTTATCATGTCTTCATGTTCTTTCTGTTTTTTCTTCTGAGGTCTGATTAGAAAAAACCAGAAAACACCAAATATTAATACCCACGGTAAAATTGTGTATACATATTGCATAAAAAATCCTCCTTATATATTTTTAAACTACTTTAATTTATTCAACAATGCTTCAAGATATCCTGCTTTTAAATATAATTTTACATAGTATTTACAAATTAATTAATAAACACAATTATCATTTTCACTTAACATCTCAGCACACAAAAATAAATGAGAAGAAATCGCAAAGAATCAACTACCATATTGTCGATAAAAATTTTCTCTGTAAGTTAAAAAACTTCCTTCTTTTATAGCTTCTCTTATTTCTGCCATCATATTCAACAAAAAATACAAATTATGATATGTAGTTAACCTAACCCCCAGTATTTCTTTTCTTTTCAATAAATGCCTGATATAACCACGATGATAATTTTTGCAGACATAACAATCACACTCCGGATCCAGGGGTGAAAAATCTTCTTTAAACTCTGCATTACGAATAGTCAATCTTCCCTGTGATGTAAAAACAGAACCATGTCGAGCAATCCTGGTTGGCATTACACAGTCAAACATATCAACTCCTCTCATAACACCTTCTATTAAGTCCTGTGGAGTTCCCACCCCCATCAGGTAACGAGGCTTGTTTTCAGGTAATAAGGGATCTATAAACTCAAGTATATCATACATTTCCTGGTTTTTTTCACCTACACTCAATCCACCAATAGCATAACCAGGAAATTCAATCTCCCTCATTTTTTTAATACTCTGCTGGCGCAAATCTTTGAAAACCCCTCCCTGAATAATACCAAATAAAGTCTGACTTTCATCGGCAGCTTCTTTTGACCTTCTGGCCCATCTTATAGTCTTAGCAAGAGATTTTTTAACATAATCATAATCTTTTGTATAGGGAGGACATTCATCAAAAGCCATAATTATATCTGAGCCCAGGTCTTTTTGTATTTCCATTGATTTTTCGGGAGATATAAAATGACGCGAGCCATCAATATGTGATTGAAAATATACACCATCATCGGTTATTTCATTTAAATCCGATAAACTAAAAATTTGGAAACCGCCACTATCAGTTAGTATTGGTTTATCCCAGTGCATAAATTCATGTAAACCACCAGCCCGTGCAATTAAATCTGAACCGGGCCGCAAATAAAGATGATAGGTATTAGCCAGAATTATCATTGAATTTATTTCTTTAAGTTCTTCAGGACTCATTGCTTTTACAGTTGCCTGGGTACCTACAGGCATAAAAATAGGAGTATCAATTTTACCATGATTGGTTGTTATTTGTCCCACCCGGGCCCGGGTATCCGTATCTTTATGCTCTAATTTATATTCGAAAGCCATAGCAATTCTTCCTTTCATTTTCTTAAAAGTATGCTATTCTAAATTATATTAAACTTATAATTCGGAGACTAATAATAGTTTTCAATTTTATCCTATAAACTATTTACTCTAAAAAATGTACATTGCATCCCCCAGACTAAAGAAACGATATTTTTCATCAATAGCATATTGATAAGCATTCATAATATTTTCTCTACCAGCAAAAGCACTGACAAGCATAATCAATGTAGATTGAGGAAGATGAAAGTTTGTAATTAAAGAATCTATTACTTTAAAATCATAGCCAGGATAAATAAAGATATCAGTCCAGCCTTTATCAGCTTTAATAGTGCCATATTTTGAGGCAACTGACTCCAGTGTTCTTGTTACAGTAGTGCCTACAGCAATTATCCTGCCATCCTGGTTACGTGTTTTCATTATTTTTTCTACTACCCCTGATGTTAATTCATAATACTCTTCATGCATATTATGTTCTTCAATATCTTCTGTCCTCACAGGACGAAATGTACCAAGCCCAACATGAAGAGTTAAATAAGCAATATTAACATCTTTTGCTTCTATTTCTTTTAACAATTGTGGTGTAAAGTGAAGACCAGCAGTTGGTGCAGCAGCTGAACCCTTTTTTTGAGAATAAACCGTTTGATAGCGTTCTGGGTTTTTTAATTTTGATTTTATATATGGGGGTAGTGGCATTTCACCTAGTTTTTTTAAAATTTCTTCAAACTTACCATCATAGCTAAATTTTACTATTCGTCCACCAAAATCAGTATAATCAATTACTTCAGCAATTAAATCATGATTACCAAAACTTACTTTTACACCTTTTTTGACTCTTCTGCCAGGTCTAACAAGAACTTCCCAGCTATCATCATTTATTTCATTTAAAAGCAAGAACTCTATTTCAGTACCGGTTGGAATTTTTTCACCATAAATTCTTGCCGGTATAACCCGAGAATTATTTAATACCAAAAGATCACCGGGATCTAGATATTGCAGTATATCCCTAAATATACCTTCTGTAATTTCTCCAGTTTTTTTATTCAAACACATAAGTTGTGATTTATCTCTTTCTTCAACAGGTTTCTGTGCTATTAATTCTTCCGGTAAATCGTAATCAAATTCCTCTACTTTCATTGACTGGCCTCCTGTGAAAACAAACTTTCTTTTTCTTCATCCCGGGGTTTAATACCCAGATGTTTGTAGGCTTCTATTGTTGCTACTCTGCCCCGCGGAGTTCTTTTAATAAAGCCTATTTGTAACAAATAAGGTTCATATACATCTGCAATTGTTTCCGACTCTTCACTAACTGCTGCTGCTATCGTATTAAGACCAACCGGTCCCCCATTAAATTTCTTGATTAGTAATTGCAAGAGTTTATGGTCAAAATTATCCAGACCCAGTTCATCTATTTCCAGTAGTTTAAGGGCTTCATTGACAACTCTAGAGGTTATTATTCCATCAGCCTTAACCTGAGCATAATCCCTGACCCTTTTTAACAGCCGGTTACTTATCCGCGGTGTACCCCTTGATCTTCTAGCAATTTCAAGGGCTCCATCTTCTTCAATTTCTATATCTAAAATACGGGCTGAACGTCTAACTATATCCGTTAATTCTTGATCATTATAGAATTCCAGCCTATTTATAACCCCAAACCTGTCTCGTAAAGGTGAGCTTATTAATCCTGCGCGGGTAGTAGCACCTACAAGGGTAAAAGAAGACAGATCAAGTCTTACAGAACGAGCACTGGGACCTTTACCAATAACAATATCAAGACAGTAATCTTCCAGTGCTGGATATAGTACTTCCTCTACCACTTTGTTGAGCCTGTGTATCTCATCAATAAATAAAACATCATTACGTTCCAGATTGGTCAGTATTGAAGCAAGATCTCCAGGCCTTTCAATAGCCGGTCCAGAAGTGGTGTGGATATTCACATTTAATTCATTAGCTACAATATTGGCCAGTGTTGTTTTACCTAAACCCGGGGGACCATATAAAAGTACATGGTCAAGTGAATCTCCCCTTTCCCGGGCAGCACTAATAAATATATCCAGTTTTTCTTTGACTTTGCTTTGACCAATATAATAATCTAATTGAGAAGGTCTTAAACTCCTATCCAGGGTAAGGTCATCCTCTTTTTGCTGTGGAGATATTACTCTATCTTCTTCCTCCATTAAATTTTATCCCTCCCCAGTAAGCTCAAAA
This sequence comes from uncultured Halanaerobiales bacterium, assembly GCA_964427565.1. GTDB lineage: Bacteria > Bacillota > Halanaerobiia > Halanaerobiales > JADQBU01 > CAYRVO01. The sequence continues at coordinate 3,877 of CAYRVO010000074.1, forward strand.
CCTTTTTGATTTTATCAGCAATTTTTAAATCTCTATCAATTTTGGCATCAGCCAGCACCCGGTCAATCTCCCGGCGGGAATAACCAAGCCCCTGTAATGCCTCGTAAAGTTCTTCATCCTGGCTGTTTGTTGTTTGAGAATAATCCATATCTCCAGCCAGATCATTAACTTTATTTTTTAACTCCAGTATAAGGCGTTGACCTGTTTTAGGACCTATACCTGATATCTCTTTTAATGTTGAAACATTTTCTTCCATTATAGCCTTTATAAATCTTTTATATGTTAATGAAGACAAAATATTGATAGCTGCACTGGGACCAACTCTTGATACTCCCAATAATATTTTAAATAACTCTCTTTCCCTGCTGGTTTCAAATCCATATAACTCAATTTTATCCTCACGAACATAGGTATAAACAAACACTTCCAGGTTCTCTCCTATAGCCGGGGTTATATATCTTTCCGTGACAGTAACAAGATATCCAACACCCTGGATATTAATTATTAACTGATTACCTGATTTCCAGGATAACTCACCATCTAAATAACCTATCACAGAACATCCCCCCATTTCTTCTTAACAGAATAACTATTGCCATGACATATTGAAACAGCGAGAGCATCAGCAGAATCATCAGGACGTGGGATCTTTTCAAGATTAAGTAAGGATTTAACCATTTGTTGTACCTGTTTCTTACTAGCACGTCCATAACCCACTACTGCTTGTTTAATCTGTAATGGGGTATATTCATAAACTGATAGACCCGCCTGAGAACCAGCCAGTAAAATTACTCCGCGAGCCTGTCCTACTTTAATAGCTGTTTTTACATTTTTGTTAAAAAAAAGTTCCTCAACTGCCATATGATCTGGTCTGTATTCCCTGATAATATCTTGTAATTCATTATAAATTTTTTCTAGTCTGCTAATATTAGTTTCATCAGCTTCTGTCCTTATAACATTATAAGTACAACAATTAAATTTATTCCCCTTCTTTTCAGTTAACCCATAACCTACCTTAGCCAATCCAGGGTCAACTCCCAGAATTAACAAAAAATCACCTCATTACATACAGATGTTATATATGTTTTTCTATAAAAACTTATGTTCTCCTGCTCTTAATATTTAATCCTGTTTAAAACTAAGTAATCCTTCCAGAATAGTAAACAACTCTTCTTTAGATTTAATATCAATACCATCTTTTAATTTTTCCCGCTCAGATTGAGGTAGATCTTCTACCTTAATACTTGTTTTCTGTTTAATCACTTTATTATTCCTTTTATCCTTCTTACCATAGAAAATAACTACTCTTCCATCTTTTATACCTATATGTTGATTATTTCTATCTTCTGGTGATAATCTTTCTTTTCGCCTTCTTAATATTAATGTATTTTTAGGATTATATTCTTCGATATTCCATTCTCTCAGTGTTGATTCTAACTGTTCAATTGTCAAACCGGCAAATGAAGCAGGCATAGAAGTAACATATTCTGAAATTTGATCACTTTTGCTATAATAAGTCTGTAATACAAGTGGTGTGTCTTTAGAAATTTCATCCTGTTTTAATAAATTAAATAATCCTCTACCATTTTTAGTGCCTAATTTTTCTGCCCTTAAAGCTATACTTTCAACCGCACCTTTGATATCATCTGGCAATGTGGATATTTTAGTCTCGGGTAATACGGGATTTTCTGGATCTTTTATATTTCTACTATTTATTCCATACCAAAAAGCTAAAACTGCAACTACTATTACAAATATTAATAAATATTTGTTAAGATATTTTTTCATCAACTTCACTTCCCTGTATATTTTTAGTATATGGTTCCCTATTAACTAAAAAATATACAAAAAGACACTGAAAAAACCAGTGTCTTAGGGAAAGTCAATTGACTATCCACTAATTTCTTCCATTATATCATCGGGGATATCAAAATTTGAATATACCTCCTGTACATCATCATGGTCCTCAAGTTTATCCATTAATTTTACTACTTTTTGGGCCTCACTCTTATTTAGTTCTACTTCATTACTTGGTATCATTGCTAAATCTGCAGAGCTAACATCATAATTATTGTCTTCAAGATTATCTCTTGTTGTCTGTAAATCCCCCGGTGCTGTATATATAGTTGCCATATCATCATCTATATCAATATCTTCTGCTCCTGCTTCCAGTGCTGCCATCATGATATCATCTTCATCAGTTTCATTTTCTTCAATATTCAATAAAATTTGACCTTTACGTTCAAACATCCAGCTTACACAACCCTGCTCACCAAGATTACCTCCATTCGTATCCAATAAGTGTCTTATTTCAGAAGCAGTTCTATTTCTATTATCACTCATTATATCCATATAAAGAGCAACTCCCCCGGGTCCATACCCTTCATAAACAAATTGTTCATAATTAGTTCCTTCAAGCTCACCCGTTCCTCTTTTTATTGCTCTTTCAATATTATCATTAGGCATATTATTATCTTTTGCTTTTTCTATAGCAAGACTTAAATCTGAATTCATTTCTGGATCGCCGCCGCCTTCTCTGGCAGCAACAGTAATCTTTCTACTCAATTTAGAGAACAGTTTTGCTCTCTTTCTATCTTGCTTCTGTTTCTTATGCTTTATATTAGCCCATTTGGAATGACCTGCCATAATAATCCCCCCTCCAT
>CAYRVO010000075.1:0-3487 GCA_964427565.1 uncultured Halanaerobiales bacterium
TATATAATTTATTACTTCCTGAGTTAAATCATAACCGCCATAAACAACGTTTTTTTTCTCCAGTACCATCTTTACTTGCCTTTCTTCAGCAACTTTATTAATTGCTTCATCTATACCATTAAGTATATCCTGAATCAATTTCTGTTCTTTGGCAGATAAATTTTCTTGATAATCATTTAGCATCTCCTTTTGTTTTTCCTCTGTTAATTCCTCTGCTTCTTTTTCTAATTCTTCTTGCATAGAACGAGCCATCTCATTCAATTTTTCTTCAGCACCGGCTTTCCGGGGATGATTATCAAATATCTTCTGTACATCTACATAGGCAATTCTACCTTCTGCTTCATCTCCGGCAATTATTTGTGTTGTTAATATTCCTGTTAATAATAAGATTAACACTACTATTATTAAGTATTTACCGGGCAATCTCATATATATTTTCCCCCTTTATTTAAAAAGTATTACCAATACTAAAGTGAGGCTTACCTTCTCCATCTTTATTCCAGCCATAATCAAGTCTTATCTGACCAATAGGCAAATTGAAACGAACACCAAGACCCAGAGAATAGTTAATATCTTCAAGGCTTATAGCATCAATATCATCCCATGTATTCCCACCATCAGCAAAAACAACTCCGGTGAATTTATCGGCAATCGGAAATCTATATTCAAGATTCATTAGTAACATATCATCACCCATAAATTCATACAATTCATAGCCTCTTAATGTCTGAGAGCCTCCAAGTGTATACTGCTCTGAAGATGGTATGTCACCATCACCTATCCCGGTTTTTAATCTTAAAGCCCAGGCCTGTTGCGGTTTAAAACCAGGATAAAATCTTCTAACATCTATATTATACTTAGTAAAATCATAATCACCATTTAGAAATCCACCCGCATATTCTACACTGGCAATATCAAGTACACCATCTGTAGGATTAAAGGGATGATTTCTGGTATCCCTATCAACCTTCAAAGTTAAGCTACGAACATCATAATTTGTGTTATCTTCTGTACTTTCTGTCATGGTCTTTTTATAATCCTCAATTTTATATTTCACAGATCCATCCCATTGCTCTGTCAGAGAGTGGCCCAGGGAAATACTACCTCCACGTCTATTTTCTGTATAATTCTCTTCATCTTCCTGTTCTACATTTGATGTTTCATTATAAACGCTGAGCCCAAAGGAAGTAGGATAACTAAAAATCCAGGGCTCATAGAAATTCAATGAATAATTATTAATATCACCAAATTCCCAGTTAAAACCAATAGTCTGCCCATTTCCCAATAAATTTTTCTCAGTAAGTTTTAAAAATCCATACCAACCGTCTGCAGAACTATAACCACCACCAAAATTAAAACTCCCCGTTTTGGCTTCCTTTAAATTTATCAGCAGATTAACCCTGTTCTCACTTCCTTTTACCCTTTTTAACTCAGGATTTATCTCTTCAAAATAATTCAATTGATATAAATTACTATATGCTTTTTTAACCTCATTTATATTTAAGATCTGTCCTTTATGAAAATCCAGTTCTCTTTTAATAACAAAATCTTTGGTCTTCTCATTACCCTTAATAATAACTTCATTCAAGTAACCAGGATTTATTGTTAGATTTATTATACCCTGTTTGTCAATATTTACATCAGTAAATTTTGTTAGTATATAACCATTATCTTGATATTCTTTTTGGACCTTTTTTAGACCTTCATTAAATTTTTTCATATTTAAAATTTTACCGGTCTTAATTCCCAGCCAATTAATTATTTTTTCTTTGCTAAATATTTCATTTCCAGAAATATTTATTTCAGTCAGTACGGGATTTTCAACTACCTCCAGGATAACTTTAATACCCCCATTATAATTTCTTAAGGCAACTCTTATATCTTGAAAATACCCCAGGTCATAAATGGCCTGTATTTCATTTTTAAATTTTTCTCTAACTAAAGTATCACCTTTTTTAGTTTCTACAACTGACAAAATTTCATTCGTTGCTACATGTTCATTACCCTGAATAACTATATCAGCAATATCTTGATTTAAATCGTTTGCCATAAGCATCCCTGTATATAAAAATAGAATTAATACAAATATAAAAATTGAATGTAATACTTTACGCATTTTATCTCCTCCTAAATTTGTTGGTTAAAATTTAAACTCTGTTTCAATAGTTATTCTAAAATCATCTTTTCCCAGCCAGCTACTTTCCAGATGTAATTTATTATTTAAGTAATAATAAAATGATAATTCACTTTCAGATATAGCATAGTTAATTGTATCATCTAAATTTAAAGTAGTTTCATACTGCATATAAAATTTTTGATTAAATCTTTTACCTAAATATATGGAAATATTCTTATTACTACCTAATTGATAAGTATCTATTTCCATCCTATCCAGTTTAAATAATTCTTTAATTTTCTTTTCTATGTTAGCTATAAATTCCAGCTGCAGGGTTTCTTGAAAAAATCTTTCAATCTCTTTTTTGATAAAATCAGGTAAATATGTATCTTTCCCTGATAATAACTCTCCTAACCCACCTTTACTTACAAGTAAATTTATTATCTCTTTTCTGGGAAGTTCTGGTTGTGAATGAAAGGTCATCAACATATTATCGGCAGGTCCATTTATATTAATGATAATTTTAGTTCCTTTTACATAAGTATAAGCTGATGCTTTAATATCTGGAATATTATTAAATTTCCTGAAATCAGCATATCCGTTTTCCATTATAAACTTATTATTATAATAATCAAAACTTCCTTGTTGACTGCTAACTTTACCTTCTAGCGTATATCTCCCATTTTCTTTTTTTAATATTAAACTACCTTCTTCTACAAGGATATTCATATATTGATTTTTTACATAAATATCATTGCCTGGTTTTAAAACTATATTTAGTTCGGGCTCTATTATTCCCTTTTCGAATCTCCCCTGTATATTAAAAGGTATCTTTATAATTAAATCATGTGTTAATAATTCACCAATAATTTTCGGTTTTTTAAAAGAACCTTTAATCGTAATATCGGGATCAAATCTACCATCTATGGATCCTGAATCAAGGGGTAGATTCTCCCCTGTTAAGTTTATATCCCAAAAATCATGCCCGGCAAAGGGAGATAAAGTACCTCTAATATTTACCGGTTCACCGGCATAATAACCCTGAATATTACTAAATTGAATTTCTTTTTTGTCAAAAACAATCTTTCCAACAAAAGAATCTATACTTGCTGGTAAACCCAGTTTTATATTTTTAGCGGATAAATTAATTTGACCATCCAGATTTATATCATCAACAAAACCACTCATATTTAATGAACCATCAAGATAACCATCAACCTCTATATCAGGCCTTAAAATACCGGTAATTACTGCCAGGGGAAATTCGCGTGTATTAACATTTAAATTGACCTCCCGGCTATCACCAAAACCAATATCACCTGCCAGTTTAAGCTTATTATCATTAATCCTAATAGTCTGTTGAAGTTGCAA
>CAYRVO010000075.1:3587-6446 GCA_964427565.1 uncultured Halanaerobiales bacterium
TTAGTTTAATACAGCTATTTTTATTATTAACTCCCTGGGCTTCAATTTTAACTTTGGCTTGCAATTCATCTAAATATCCCTTTATCTGAGCATTACCCATGATTTTATAATCTTGCTTAAAAGGTAATTTATAATCAATTACATTTAGTATCTGTACTAAATCACCATTGCTGGTTTGTACATTAAGATCAATATAGGGAGTATCAGTTAGTATTTGCTGGACAATACCGGAAAATATATATTTTCCATTACCCATATTACATATTAATCTTTTTAAATCTAATTTTTCCTGAGCAAAAATAAATTCTCCTTTACAGGTCTGTAATTTTTGATCTCTTATTTTAATATCATCAACAGTAAAATTTCCTTCTACATATGGATTATTTATATTTCCATTGACAGTTCCCTTTACTGCTAGCTGGCCTTCAATATTTTGTTCTAAGTTTAAACCTTTAAGATCAAACTTATTTAATTTAAAATCGAGATTAAGATTTTCCTCACTAATCTGTCCCTGCAATAATAGCAGTGCGTTGTTCTGTTTAGCAGATAACTCATTTATTAGTAGAGGCTGACCTCTCTGCCAGAAAAAGGACATATTTGTTTCAGTCAAAGTTAATTGTTGATCATCTTCAGCAAGATAGAGTTTTTCCGAATTTACATCTCCTTTAATTACCGGAGAATATAATGAATCGGATAGGGATAAATTTACCCTGTCAATATTACCTGTAAGAGGTAATGAAGTATCAATAAAATTATATATACTATTACATTCAATATCAACTGTTGTAATATTAGCATTAATCTCAGGACTTTCAGAAGTAAAATCAATAACTCCTGAACCCTTTATATGTGAATTAAGACTATCAAAATTTAAATCATCTATACATAATTTATTTTCGTTATATACAGTGTGAGCAGATAAATTGTTTAATTTCAAACCCTTAAATTTTCCTTCATTAAGGGATAAATTAATATCAAGTCTGGGGGAATCTATGGTATTTAACAGCTCCCCCCTGAAATCTAATTTTTTACCACTAATCGGTATATCTTTTTTTATGAATTTATTTATTAAAGCAATATCTAAATTTTTACCAATAAGATTCATATCTATATTACTATTAAATAGGTTCAGCTGACCTGAAAAATCAATTTCACCTTCAGTAAATTTTAGTAACCCATTATTCACCATTAAAGTCTTATCAGCAAACCATAATTCACCTGTAAGCTTCTCATAATTATTATACCCAATTTCTGGGGATAATATTTCCATTTTTCCATTAGCATTCATATTAGCAATATTTAAGCCTTTTCCATTTAAAATTAGCGAGAAATTTAATTTCCCATCCACATCTGTAAGAGGATATTTGAAATCAAAATACTTTTTCGTCCTACCAATATTAATATCTTCGCCATCTATATTAAAATTATATAGTTTTGAATCTATATTGTATACTCCACTGAATTTTAAAGAACTTCCCCTATTCAACTCTAAATTACAGGAATCTATATACAGGAAATCATTCTGGTAACGTATATTTGTTTTAAAATGAGTTATTACTTCCTCTCCTATCATGCCCTGAGGAATATATAAACTCATATAGAGTTCAGGTTTAGGCAGTTTCCCTTTTACCAGCAAATTTAGCCTGGCTTCTCCTGCAGGTTGTAACTCTGTTATTTCTTCTACTGCCAGACCTGTATGGGACAATTGTAAAGTATCTGTTTTAAGCTGCCCATTTATTTCCGGCATCTGTTGTTGAATAAATTTAAGTTTACCATTAAATTTATAACTATTATTACAAAAATTAAATTTAAAATTACTAAATACAATATTATCAGCAAAAGAATGAAAACTCATTTCTCCATTTACATTATTAATTTTATTTTCTTCAATATAATCTAACTCTTGAAAATATAATTCACTATCCTTTACAACAATTTTAGCACTATATTCCTCTAAAGTAGATTTAAAACCCTTGAAATTTACAAGGGCCTGTCCATTTCCTTTGATTGTAATAATATTTTTATAATCAGGAAAAAAATTAGTTAAATTTGCGAGAGCAAAGGAAGGAGCTTTAAGTGTTCCCTGCCATTCTTTATGGTCAAAATTTAAATTTAAAACTAAGTTATCAACTTTGAAATTATCTATTTTATATTCATTCAGTTCTGTCTTCTTTAAGTTCAAACCAGTTTTTAGACTCAAGCTATTATTCTGTAGACAGGCCTCTAGATTATTTAAAACAAAATTATTATTTTCATTTACAACAGAAATACGGCCTTGATTAATATCAATTTGTATTTTCTGTAAAGAAGACTGCAGTTTAGCAAAAAATTGATTCTGCTTTTGAGAAAAAGAATAGTCTCTAGCAATGATTGATGGCTTTTCAATACTTATATAAGTAAGACTATCATAGCAATTATTAGTTTGAGAAAATAATTTGCCTATATTATAATTAATTTTTACTTTCGGTATAGATATTATAAGTGTATTATTTTTTCTTAGCTGCAAATTATTGATTACAATTCTATTTAGAGGCCAGTATTTAACATCTCCCATTTTTAAACTCAAATTACTTTTGTTTTCTATAAAAGAAATTAAATCCTCTTCAATTTTAGTTAGGGGGTTGTTATATTTTATAAAAAATATTGTCATTATAATTATTAATATAATTAGTACTAAGACTAAACCCTGTTTCCATTTCATTTATACTGGCCCCCACAGATAATAACCATAGTTATATAATATTATATTTTATTTTTATATGCAACCTTATTAATATGCACTTTTTTACAATTATACCATAGCTTCTTATCCTATTAATTTTTTATTATATTTCTGTTCATCTTTTTTGTCTTCTTTTT
>CAYRVO010000076.1:0-6443 GCA_964427565.1 uncultured Halanaerobiales bacterium
ACAATATCATAAATTTCTTTCTGTTTTTCATCTGCTTTACCTAAAACTACTGTCCTTGTCATATCTGAATTATAACCCTTATAGACAGTCCCGAAATCCATAGTTATAAAATCTCCCTGTTTTACAATTTTATCTGTTGCAACACCATGAGGGAGTGCTGACCTTTTTCCAGAGGCAACAATAAAAGAAAAAGCATTATCTTGGCCTCCATTTTTCTTCATATAATATTCCAGTTCCAGGGAAATTTCCCTTTCCGTTTTTCCTGCTTCAATGAAGTTCAATATATGTTTAAACGCCTTTTCTGTAATTTTTATCGCTTCTTTTATTCTACTAACTTCTTCTTCTTCTTTGATTAAACGAAGATCAGCTACTAAATCTTTTGTAGGTATTAATTCAATATTTTTGAATTTTTCTTTATAATCCTGGAGTTGATAATGAGTTAGGGATTTACTCTCAAAGCCCAATTTTTTTATATCCTCTTTTTTCAATATTTCAGCCAGCTTTTCTGTAACATTTTTGTTTATTTCTTTTATCTTATAACCATCAATCTGCTGTTTTGCCTGCTCAGTATAGCGAAAATCGGTAATGAAATAATTATTTTGAGATGTAAATAAAACCTGACCACTGGTACCTGTAAAACTACTCAAATAAAATCTATTAACATCGGAATCAATCAGTAAAGCATCTAGATCTTCTTCTTTAATCTTATTACGTACTTTTTTTATTCTCCTATGCATCAAAAACTCTCCTTTTTTATAATCATCTTCATTTTAGCAATTGCAAACATATAGCCCTCATAACCGAGACCACTAATTTGGCCTATAGCAATCGGAGCAACTACTGATTTATGTCTGAAATCCTCTCTTTTATATATATTACTCAAATGGACTTCTATAACTGGTAATTTTACTGCAACCAGAGCATCTCTGAGAGCAATACTGTAGTGTGTTAAACCGGCGGGGTTAATTATTATACCCTGATATTTATCTATACCATCCTGAATAAAGTTAATTAGTTCTCCCTCCAGATTACTCTGGAAAATATCTACAGCAATATTTAATTCCTCTGCTTTCTCTTTTATCTCTTTGTTAATTTGCTGCAAATTTTTATGCCCATAAACCTCTGGTTCTCTTGTACCCAGCATATTTAAATTAGGTCCATGTAGTACCATTATTTTTGCCAACTTAAACCCTCCAGTACTTTTGTTACTAAATCTTTATTTATATCTGTTCTGACAACTGGACTGCCAATCTCTTCAAGTAATACCCATCTTAATTTATTATCTTTTACTTTTTTGTCATGCTTCATAATCTGGTAAATATTATCAGTATTAATATCTAGAGCAAATTCAAATCCATAATCAATAATGATATTTTTAATAGCCTTTAATTCCTGACTGGAAATATAATCTAGATAATAAGATATTTGTGCAGCCCCGAGCATACCAATGGCTACGGCTTCACCATGTTTTAAAACTTTATATGCTGAAACAGCTTCAAGACCATGACCTATAGTATGACCAAAATTTAATATTACTCTTTTACCTCTTTCTTTTTGATCAATATTAACTATCTGTGCTTTTATCTGGCAGCATTTTTCGATAATATTTAATATTACTTCCCGCTTAAGTTTGTAGACATTATCTTTATTATTCTTTAAATAAGCAAAAAATTTTTTGTTATTTATCAATCCATATTTTATAACTTCTGCCATACCTGATTTCATTTCCCGTTCAGGTAGCGTTTGTAAAAAATCCATATCAATTAAAACAAAAACTGGCTGATAAAATGAGCCAATTAAATTTTTCCCTTGCGGATGATTAATTGCTGTTTTACCACCCACACTACTATCTACCTGAGCAAGTAGGGTTGTAGGTATTTGCATCACCGGTAGACCACGCATATAAGTTGCAGCCAGATAGCCGGCAAGATCTCCAACTACCCCACCACCAAATGCTATAATAAAGTCATTTCTATCAAAATTATTAGTAATTAATTTATTATAACCTTTCTGTAGATATTTACTACTTTTTGAGCCTTCACCGGGAGGAACAATATATGTTATTACCTGATAACCACTTTTCTGTAACAAAGAATTTATTCTGGCCCCATGTAAATCATATACATTTTTATCACTAACAAGAAATATTTTTTTTCCTTGATAGTATTCCTGAACATAATGACCCAGCTTATTATGAATTCCACTACCAATTTTAATATAATACCTGTTACTTTCAGGCTGGGGATTAACCGATATCTTTTTTATCAATTTTCTCAGCTCCAGTTTTATTCAATATTTCTTCTACAACCTGTTTTTTTGTTTTATTATTGGTTATAACCTTGAACTTAAACTTATTATAAGCAGATTCTCTTTTCTTAAGCATTTCCTCAATTTTTTTGCGCGGATCCCTGGCTTTTGCAAGTAAAGGACGACTGTCAATATCTACTCTTCTGTATATTTCCCGGGCACTGGCAATTAATAATACAGGACAGGTATATTTTTTCAGCTTTGATCTATTAGTAGTTGAAAGGACAATTCCTCCTCCGGTCGCCAGTACCATATTATTTTTTTTATTTAAAATTTCTTGTAATACATCTTCTTCAAGTTTCCTGAAATATTTTTCTCCCTTATTGGAAAATATTTCAGGAATAGTTATACCAGACTTTTTTGTAATTAATTCATCTGTATCATAAAAAGAATAATTTAACTTATCGGCCAGTATATTTCCTATACTGGATTTACCTGTAGCCATAAAACCAACCAGTGATATTATCATAAATCCCATCCTAAACCAATTGAATATCCATTTTTATTTATTGAAAAATCTTGATATGTTTCTGCACCTACACTTCCCTCTAAAGATATGTTTAATTTTTCTGTTATATATGTTTTAAGTTTTAATTTAATATTCCACGCATTCATATTCTGAGGATCCTGTTCCCCAAAACTATATATACCAAGAGGAGCATAACAAATTTCACTGATAACTGAATATGCTTGCCTTTGATTAATACCTTTAAGAGTAAAAAACATTAGATTTTTCTTTAGTTCATCACTATCATCTAACAAATAATTATATCCTGCCCCCAGATAATAGTTAAAATCTGATTTAAAAGTTATCTTCTTATACATATTTACATTAAACTGCTGACAGTCTTTTTTATCACCAATTAAATTACCTGTAGCACCTGAAGCTGTAAATAAATAGTTTTTATTAAGCTTATTTTGTATATATATACCAGCTAAATTAGGACTATTTAATTGATCATTATTTTCTATTTTATAGAATACATTTATATCAGTAGCCTCAACTACTGGTAACAAAAACATAGTTAAAATTAATATAATAAATAAAAATATAAAATATTTATTCTTCATTTTGATCCCTTCTTTTCATAAAAATGTTATATTTATAATAATACAAAATTATTATCATTTCAAATATTTATTATGGTTTTTAAACTGTCTGTAATTGTTTACTACCTCTTCAATATTATCCCCACCAAATTTTTCAAGTATTGCTGTAGCAATAATATAAGTAACCATAGCTTCTCCAACTACACCAGCTGCTGGTAAAGCGGTAACATCAGATCTTTCAATACTGGCCTTAAAACTTTCACCTGTATTAATATCCACAGAGTTTAAGGGTTTATATAGAGTAGGAATAGGTTTCATTGCTATCCTGGCAATAAGTGGTTCTCCATTTGTTATACCACCTTCCAGTCCTCCAGCTCTATTTGTCTGATGATAAAATCCTTCTTTTTGATTATAAAATATTTCATCATGAACATTTGAACCTGTACAGGCAGCATTTTTAAAAGCGGGCCCTATTTCTACACCTTTTATTGCCGGAATACTCATTAAAGCAGCTGCAATTTTACTATCCAACCTGCTTTTCCACTGTGTATGTGACCCCAAACCTACAGGTAACTTAGTAGTTCTTATCTCTACAACTCCCCCAAGAGTATCTCCTTTTTCTTTTGTTTTATCAATATATTCTTTCATCTCTTCTTCTATATCTTTATCAAAACAATGTAAAGGAGAGTCATACACCTTGTTTTTTAATTCAGAAAATGAATCTTCACATTTATTACATTTAATCTCGCCCAGCTGAATAACATGACTAATTATATCAATATTAAAATAACTCAAAAAACTGGCCAATAATCCACCTACAGCTGTACGGGCAGCTGTTTCACGAGCACTTGCCCTTTCCAATATATTGCGGATATCATCCAAATTATATTTTATAACTCCTGCCAAATCAGCATGACCGGGCCGGGGTTTTGTGACTTTTTTATAAACTTTTTTTAATTCTTCATCATTTTTGATTTTTATCTCCTCTTCTACTTCTTCCTGAGATGGAAAAGGAGACATCGTATCTTTCCAGTTTTCCCAGTCCTTATTATAAATAAGGAGCCCTACAGGACTCCCTATGGTCTTTGTCTTCCTTATACCACTGATTATTTCTATTTTATCTTTCTCTATTTCCATTCTTCCCCCACGGCCATATCCACCCTGGCGTCTTCTTAATTTTTCATTAATTATTTTTTTATCTATTTTTATACCGGCTGGTAAACCTTCAACTATAGCCATTATACCTTTGCCATGAGACTCGCCAGCGGTTCTAAAGTCCAGCATACACATACCATTCCTTCCACTAACTATTTAATATCTTCCGGGAAAATCATAATGAAACCACCCGGAATATTTGTTTCAACACCAATAGAATTTAGCTTCCTTAAAGTTTCAAGTTGAACATTATATCTTTCTGCCAGTTGATAAAGAGTTTCACCCCATTTAATCCTGTATAAATGATTATGAGGTATTGCTAATGTAATTAAATCACCTGCTACTTGCTCGTTTTCTTTTTTGTTAATTTCTATTATACTTTTAGTATTAATTCCGTATCTGTCTGCAATATCTGAAACTGTTTCATCTTCTTTAAAACGATAAAAAATATCTAACTCAGCCGGTAAACTATCTTCAGTATCATATATTCTATTCCGACGTGAGTAATTAATTATTTTTTCAACTTCATTTCCACTGAGAATATCAGAACCTGTTTTTAATTCTGCATGTTCTTTTACTTCCCGCTCATTTTCTTCTTTATCTTCAGTTATTTTTTTTTTACTATTTTCGGAATCATCTTTATTTATTTGTAAACCATCTTCCCTACTGGATATGGTTTTACTGTTTTCTTCCGTAAGTTCATTATCAATGATTCGAGGTGTAATAAAAATCAGTAATTCTGTCTTCTGTAAATCTGACTTGCGCTGTCTGAAAAGTTCGCCAAGTATAGGAATCTCCGATAAAACAGGAACTTCCTGCATACTTTCCAGTTTATCTTCCTGAATTAAACCACCAATAGCAAATGTTTCACCATCCTTGAGGCGGACATTTGTTTCAACTTCTCTTGTCTGAATAACATTATATCCATTTGCCCTCTCTTCACCAAGACTGCTGACCTCAGGTCGTAACTTTAATTCGATTTCATTGTTTTTTGTTATCCAGGGGGTAAAATTAAGTTTAATCCCTACCTCTTCATATTTTACTTTCATTTTACCATCTGTGGTAGGTATTTCAAATGGTATCCTATCCCCAATTAGTATACTTGCATCTTCTCCATTTAAAGTCATTAAATGAGGATTAGCAAGTGTTTCTGAAGTCCCTTCTTTTTGCGTTGCCCTCAGAAAATCCGGCCAGGTTAGTTCTGCATCTGTAATCCGATTATTACTATCTTTCATAAAATGAATACTGGTAAATTTTTCTGGATTTACCCCAATATCCTTTAGATCACTTCTTGAAATTTCTTCCACTCTCGCTTCAATAACAACCTGCCTTCTAGGAATATCCAGCTTTTCTATTAGAGCAACTACTTCTTTTATTTCTTCTGCTTTACCCCTCACTATAATTTCTCTTACACCTTCATTTATATTTAATTTTATGTCAGGATGTAAATCATTAACTATTAATTTTATATTTTCTCTTTTCACATAATCTATCCTTATAACCTCTGTAGCAGAAACTTGCTTTTTATCCCATTTTTGAGCAAGAGATTGAGCCTTTTTAACTTTTTCTTTGTTAGAATCTGTAATTATTAATTGATTATTAATATTATCAATTGCTATCATTAATTCAGACTCTATATTTAATATTTCCGATTTTACGGTTTTTAAATCACCATTTTCTATAGTTATTGTTTCTGTATATTCCTTTTCTTCAGTTTTCTCTTTAATATCTTCACCATCACTGGCTTTACTTTCATTTTTCTCTTTTATATCCAGTTTAGTAATCATAGCAAGGGCATCTTGTACCACATTTTTTTTGCCATTAATAATAATTTGTCCATTTTCTGTATTGGTCGATAGTTTTAACTGTGGATAAATATCAGCAATATTTCTGGCAATAGTTTCCGGATTAGAAGACTTTGCCATAACTAT
>CAYRVO010000077.1:0-6422 GCA_964427565.1 uncultured Halanaerobiales bacterium
TAATGGAATTATTGATAAATGATGGTAAAAACTTTAACCAATTTGTCAATCAGGCAATAGATCTTTATCTGGAAGGTAAGTTTAATCCCTTTGAAATGGAAGTAGAAGATAAAGAATAAAATATCAAATTACAAAAATTAAATATCATTTTATTATTCCTGCCAGTAAGATACTATGGCGGGTTTTTATTTTTTTAGGATAAAATTGCAAAGAACCCACCCTTATTTATATGGGTGATGAATTTCCTGAATTCCTCAACTAAAATATTTGCAGAGGCAAAAATTTAATGGATAAAATTTTACTATAATCATAATAATAATAAATAGAAATTTTTACCCGAAAAAATTCAGGAGTGAGTATATGGAAAGGCTAGCTAATTTTACTGAGATAAGGGATCAAATATTTAAAGAACTGTTAAAAAATAAATGGCAGAATTCGCTGGACAAAGAAAAGCTAAATTTAATAACTGAGAAAATAATTAGTAAGTATAATTTAAAAGAAAAGGATATACCCTATATAAAAAATCACATTAGAGTAGCAATGGGACTTAATCCACTTAAGAATAATTTTTTTAATGGTGATATTGAAGTAGGTGTTATTGAAAAACCAGTAGTTACAAAAATAGATGGCATCTGTGAAGAATGTGAAAAAGAAGATATGATTCCCTGTAAATATGATGCCTTAATATATAATAAAAACCGTAATACTGAAATAGAAAAAGAAAATTGTATGGGATGTGGGGAGTGTATAGCAAAATGTGATTATGGGGCATTTGCAGATAAAATAGAATTTATTCCCCTGATAGATATGTTAAAAAATGATAATATACCTGTTTTTGCGTCTGTGGCTCCTTCTATTGCAGGTCAGTTTGGTGAGCAAGTATCCACCGGTAAATTGCGGTCTATATTTAAATACCTGGGTTTTGAGGATATGATTGAAGTTGCCTTATTTGCTGATATTCTTACGATAAGGGAGGCCTATGAGTTTGATCATCTTGTGCGAAAGGAAGAAGATTTTTTCTTGACAAGTTGCTGTTGTCCTATCTGGGTTAAAATGGTAGAAAAAAATTATCCGCAAATATTTTCACACATGTCTATGGCTGTTTCTCCGATGATTGCTTCAGGTCGCTTTTTAAAGAAACTATATCCCGAATCCAGGGTCGTTTTTGTGGCTCCCTGTACTGCTAAAAAAGTAGAGGCTAAAGATCCAGTTTTGAAAGGAGCTATTGATTTTGTTATTACTTTTTCAGAATTAAAAAATGTAATTTCTGCTCTGGATTTAGAAGCTGCTGATTTTGATAATGATGAAAAAGATCAGGCTTCTTTTGCCGGTAGAGTATATGGACGTACGGGCGGTGTTAGTTTGTCTGTTAAATCGGTGGTTAATAGAATAGCACCGCATAGATTAATAAATTTAAAAGCCAAAAAAATACATGGAATAAAAAATTGTAAAGATATATTAAGTGATTTAGCGGCTGGTAAAAATATTGGGGCAAACTTTATTGAAGGTATGGCCTGTATAGGTGGCTGTGTAGGTGGTCCGGAAACAAATATTGATCGGGAACAAGCAACTAAAATATTAAATAAACAGGGTGAAGAATCTTTAATAATGACACCGATGGATAATTTGAATATTATAAAAATATTACAGGAACTAGGATTATCGGACTATGATGATATAGTAATGGATGAAGAAATTAAGAATATGCTCATCCGGGAAGTCCGGGAACCAATGAAAATAAAATAATTAAAAAAATTTTAAATATTTTATAAATTAACTCTTGACAAAATATTATTTCTAGTATATAATATAAATAAGCTCCAAGGAATCCCCAAGAGAAAATATTAGTTGAGATTATCTCGGGATTTTTAGATATCATACTACAGGAAGACTGTTTCTATAATAAAGTCTATTATTTTTAGTTGATAAGGGATGTTTTAAAGGTTTCAAAATGGAAGTGGAGAGATTTTTGAATGGCCCTTAATTGATTAAATTAATAGAAGTAAGTAACAGTTAAGTAGATAAGATATTTAAAAAGAAAGAGGTAAAAGAAACTAATATGGAACCGAGAAAGGATTCGTTGGAGCCCTTATTTTTAACACTGCTTTTTATAGGCAGTGTTTTTTTAATGTGGCGATATAGGGTAGGTGGCGGTAGTTTTCCTTATAATCAAGACCATATCCAACTAAGAAGGTATCAGGAGTTTTAAAACCAATATAGCGAATGGGTAGTTCTACCAATCTGCGAGCAGGGTTATCCAGTAATGTGCATATATGCAGGCTTGCAGGTTTTCGGGGTTTTAAGTTGCGAATTAGATAACCATGGGTTAAGCCAGTATTTATTATATCATCTACCAGTAGTACATTTCTGCCAGCAATACTTATATCAAGGTCTTTTGTAATTCTTACCGCCCCGGATTTATCTTTTTCTCCGGGATAACGGCCAATCCCCAGAAAATCAAGATTTATAGGTATAGATATCTGTCGGGTAAGATCGGCAGTAAAATAAGTTGAACCCCTTAAAATACTTATAATTACCGGGTTTTTGTTTTTATAATCAGAACTGATAGATTGAGCTAGTTCTTCAACACGAGATTTAATTTTTTCTTCTGAAAATATTTTTTTGTCTATATTTTTATCTTTATTCATTTTGATCAAACCTTTCAATTAATTTCTGAAAATCTTTGTTATAAACTATTTTAATATTAATACCGGGATATAATTTACGTAATAATTTTACTTTTTTATTTTTTTCAGTTACATATTTTTGTTTCATTGTTGTTAATTCTATATATGTATCAAATTCTGGCAGGAAAAAATCAGGTCTAAAACCCATAGTAATATTCCCTTCTACATCCCATTTTAATGGAAATTCTGTAGGTTCATATTTCCATTTTATTTTATGCATATTGAGTATATTTGCAAATTTTTTTTCACTGGGATGGACAAATTCAATAGCCTGTTTTTTCTTATTATTTGTTTTATTATTACTCAGGGATGAAGGTGATTTTTTCTGGAGATCTATTAGATGGATAATCAGTTTAGTTGCATTTTCTATATTTATACCATCTGTATTTAGACAAATATGATATAGAGATGGGTTAGACCAGTCTTTTTCATAGACACGCCATACGTACCTTCTATGTTTGCGATCACTTAAATCAAGGGTTCGTTTTGCCTGTTCTTCATCTAACCCATATTTTTCCTGTGTTTTTTCAAGACGTGTTTTATTGGAAGATATAATTCTAATATGTATAGCGGATGGATTATTACGAAATATAACTTGTGAACCCAGGCCCAGTATAACAGTGGGATTTGTTTCTACTTCTTGCTCTAGTTTTTGTTCAATATATTCCGCATAGCTTAAACCATTAACTGCCTGACGGTTATAATATTTTGAACTTTCCTTGAGAATATTTAAATCATGCGTATCTGCAACTTCTGGTAGCCAGTTATTCATAATATATTCACGTGTTATTAATTTTTGCCCCCGGGTAGTAGCTATGTTTTTGGCTATTTCATCACCAAGACTCCCCGCTTGGCGGGATATAGTAAGTATAGACAATGTTATTAATTCTCCTTTCATATATTTATTCTTTATATTTCTAAGAATTCCTTTAATAGAGTAGATACTATTCTGAATTTTTTACATTTTTGTTAAAAATATTTATGGTAAAATAAGGTAATATATATTTTGGAAACAGGAAGGATTTTAACTGTTGTTTGTATAATATATTAAGTGAAAGGAGTGTAAATAATGTTAGAATTAATTGGTCTTGTTGTTGTAGTCTGGGCTGTTGTCTATTTTTTAAACAATATGGCTCCATAGATGTAAAATAATATTATAAAAATATTCAGGAGGAAATATTTTTATATTTGTCATTTCCTCCCCAAATTTTTTTTCAGGGATGATTACAGTGTATATAAAAGAGATACTTGTAAAGGATCTACGTGAATCGTTAAAAAATAGAACAATTTTAATTGTTATTATTTTACCAGTTATTGCTTCTGTCTTTTTTTCATTACTTTCTTCTCCGCAAATCGAAAAAAATTTTAATGTAGGTATTATAGAGAAGAATAACCAGGATTTAAATATCTTTTTAACTAAAAACGTTAAAAATTTCACCCCTTTTACCTATAATGATTCAAATAAGGGTATCGGGGATGTTAAATCCGGTAATATAGATTGTTTAATAATTTATAAAGATAGTAAAAATTATAAAGTATATATAAATAGTCGGGATCCGGTTACATATTTATTTTTAAAAGGAAGTATTCGCGATATTTTAAAAAATTATTTAAATATTGAACCACAAATAAAGTTGAAAGTTGTATCTGTTAATAATTCAAAATTAAGTACATCATTTTTGCCTATCTGGATAACAATTACAATGACTATGATTGGAATACTTATTATTTCAGGTAATCTGGCTGAAGAAAAAGATAACAGAACACTTGCTGCTTTACTTGTTACTCCCATGGATGAAGCAAATATTATTGTCGGAAAGGGATTATTTGGATTTTTACTTTCACTTATCACAGTTATTATAATGTGTATTTTAAATGGTTTTTTACCTGCTAGCTTCTTAAATTTTATAGTTTTAATTTACTTAATTACAGTTGCTTCTATATGTTTTACTTCAATTGGTCTTATTATTGGTGTTTTTGCCGATTCACAGTCATCAGCGAGAGCACTGGGAACTGTTATATATTTCCCCTTACTATTTCCAGCATTAATATATAATTTATCAGAATTTACAAGGAAATTAGCCGGTTTTTTCCCTACCTATTACTTATATAAAGGTCTTGATAAATTAATGTATAATAGTTATCCTGGATGGGAAATACTTATACTTACATTTTTTGCGATTTTACTTTTTGTAGCAGCCTATATATTTTTTAAGAGGATGATTAGATACAATGAATTATAGAAAAAAATTGCTCATAATTTTAATTTTATTATTTATTTTATCATTAAATATTTGTACAGAATATTGTCTGGCAGTAGAAGAAAAAAATCATATCAGGATATTTGTAGAGAAAATTTACAGTAATTATGGGGAACATAATTTCAAATATGTATATAGTAAATTACATCCAGCAATACAAGGTATATTACCAGAAGAAAAATATGTAGAATTCCAGCAACAGAACTTTAAAAAATATAATTTTAAAATAACAGATTATGTGGTAGGTAAAAAAGTAATAAATGTTAATATACCACAGGAATTTCAGGAATTTATAAGTAAAAAAAATGAAGAAAATATAAAAAAGATAACTGTTTCTTACCATATGGAATTTATAAATAATGGCAATAAAGTTGAGCGGGATCATAATAAAGACGTATTTATTTATCTAGATAAAAATAAGAACCTATATTTACTCTGGGATCCCCAAATTATAGAATAGAGAGGTGGACTTTTTTGCTAGCTTCAGAACCGGTAGTTGTAAAGGATTTAGTAAAAAAATATGATAATCTTACTGTCTTAGATAATATAAACTTTACTGTTAAAAAAGGAGAAGTATTTGGCTATCTGGGTCCCAATGGTGCAGGTAAAACAACTACTATGAGGATATTAACTGGTTTGAGCAGAAATTATGGTGGAGAATGTTTATTATTTGGATACACTCCAGCAGTAAAGAAAAGTATATACAGTAAAATTGGAGTTTTATTTGAAGAAAAAAATCTTTATGAAAGATTGACAGGCTTACAGAATTTAGAGTTTTTTTCTCATATATATGATACAGAGGAAGAGAAGATTTTTAATTTATTGGACCATTTTGGTTTACTGGGCTGGGAACAGAAAAAAGTCAGTACCTATTCGAAAGGGATGAAACAGCGTTTATTAATCTGTCGAACATTGCTTCACGAACCTGAACTTTTATTTCTGGATGAACCGACAGATGGCCTTGATCCTCATTCTGCAGATGTAATTATTAAAGCTATAAAAGAGTTTGTTAAGTGTGGGAAAACAGTATTTTTAAGCAGTCATAACATGGATGAAGTAAATAAAGTATGTAATAGAGTTGCTTTTTTAAAAGAAGGTAAAATTATTAGTATTGATACTCCAGATATCTTAAAGAAGAAGTATGGACAATCTGTATTACGCATAAAAATAATAACTAAGCTACAAAAGAAATTGGCAAATATTATAACCGCTGCTGATAAGTTAGTAGAATGTGGGGAAAATGTGTATTTGCTTGACTTAACTTATAAACAGAATGATCACTGGCAAAAGTTAAATAAACTAAAAGCAATCCCAGAAGTAGAGATTTTAAGTATTCACTCCTGTGAAGCCTCATTAAAGGAAGTATTTAAAAAAATAACGAGTTAATATTTTTTGTTAAATATACTCCCTAAGATTTTTGTTAAATAAAGAATAATTAACAAAGTAATATGTAACAACGTATATTATTATAAAG
>CAYRVO010000078.1:0-6376 GCA_964427565.1 uncultured Halanaerobiales bacterium
ATTTTCACCTATAACTAGAGGAATACCGGACAGTGCTGCTCCTATAGCAAAAGAAGACCAGTATTTTTCAGCAATAAAAGTAGAACCCAGAGCTCCTGTCATAACTGGTAATCTGCACTTTATTTTGTTTTCATTACCAAACTCAGTTTCAATATTTACATTAGAAAAAATACAATCATCTGCATTATTGCTCAATTCTTCTCCAAGAGCATCAGCTCCAAAACAGTATCCCTGTATCCTTAGTGCATGATATCCTATTCCCTCTGCATGTAGATTAGCACTCCCTGCAGTTATATCACCAAAATCTCGGGGATATAGTAATTCCCTACCCTTTAATGAAGATAACCAGGTTTCACATTTACCCTTACAGTCCGAACGGCATAATGTACATAAACCCGACTCGGCAGGATCACCTCTATTAATAGTATCCAGAACATCATTCCTTTTTGTAAAGCTCATTTTCACTCACTCCTCAATACGCAAATATTTATATTTTGTTTTCTCTTAGTATAAATATAATTATATGAAAAGTAAATCAAAACTGGCTTTATATACCTGTATACACGTATAATCTGTTGAGCATAAACAATTATATATATTATGAAATTTACTTATAAAACAAAAAAACAGCCCAACAGATAGCTATAAACTAACTGTAAGGCTGACTCATAATAATTATTAAACTTTAGCTCATATAGAAATGTATTTAAAATGTAGGTTCAATTAAACCATAATTCCCATCTCGGCGCTTATAGACAACATTAACTTCTTCTGTATTTGCATTAGAAAAAACAAAAAAGTCATGACCCAGAAGATCCATCTGCATTACAGCTTCTTTTACATCCATGGGCTTAATTGCAAATTTCTTGGTTTTAACAATTTCTGGCTCAAATTCATCACTGTCATCCTGATGTAATAGTTCTTCTGTTCTTTCTTCTTTATATTCTTCTTTAAATTCCTGCTTTTGTTCTATTAGTTTCTTATGAATCTTTGTTTTATATTTATGAACCTGCCTTTCTAGTTTTTCCAGTACCCCATCGATAGAAGCATACATATCATTAGTTTCTTCTTCTCCCCGAAGGATAATTCCATTCATATAGGCAGTAACTTCAACAATATGTCTCTGTTTTTCTACTTCCATTGAGATATGGGCTTCTAATGGCTGTCCCTTAAAATACTTTTCTAACTTATTCACCTTCTCTTCTACATACTGTTTCAAGGCTGGAGTTATCTCAATATTCTTCCCATAGGTCATAATTTTCATCTAGCCCACCCCTTTCATTTTCTATTACTTATATATATAATTATTCGACAAAAAGAGAAGTAATTCCTGCCCTCTATATAAATTATTTTTTATCCTATCAGGAAATTTATTCATCAAAAAAACCCTGACCATTATTAACGATAGTCAGGGTTGTTGTTATATTCTAAAGTACTAACTTACTTTATAATTTAACAACATTAGCAGCCTGTGGGCCACGGTCTCCTTCAACAATTTCGAATTCTACTTCTTCACCGTCTTCAAGGCTTTTAAATCCTTCTTCTTCAATTGCTGAAAAATGTACAAAAACATCGTCTCCATCTTCTCTTTCAATAAAACCGTAACCTTTCTTAGCATCGAACCATTTTACTTTACCTGTGTAAATCATTTGTTTCATTCCCCCTAAAAATTCTTTCAATGGGCATGTTAGTTTTTTCCCATTCGCATATAATATATCACACTATATATAACTTGTCAAATTTAACCTGCAATGGTTGATCTGGTTGAACTGGTAGCAAGTGTCAATATATAAATATCATTAACACCAGCCTTATTGTTTAAAATACTACTAACTTCATTAACTGTTGCTCCTGATGTGAATATATCATCAATTACTACTATATTCATATCTGTTAAATCTATAACATCCCTGGCAATATCAAATACCCCTGTCAAGGCTTTTTTTCTTTGTTCCCAGTTTAAATTATAGAGTGGAGGGCTATTTTTTTTGCGTACTACATAATTATTTAATACAGGAATCCCTGTATTTTTTTGTAAACTATCAGCAAGTATTCTCGCCTGATTATAGCCTCTTATTTCTTTTCTTTTTTCATGTAAAGGTACAGGAATAATATAATTAATTTCTCTATTTCCGTAATAATATTTAAAATAATTACTCAATATATCCCCCAGGGGAGCTATCAGTTCTGTTTTATTAAAATATTTAAAATGAAGAATAAGTTCTTTCATTAATCCTTTGTATTCTGCTATTCCACGCGCCTGTTTGAAATTCCAGTCTTTATCATTACAGAAATTACATTTATTTAAATCAGTATTATCAATTTTTCGCCCACAAATAGGACAATAATTTTCAACAAAATATATTTTCTGTAAACAATCACAACAAAGACCACTAATTTCAGGAAAAAATAAATTTTGATCACAGAATAAACATATATTGCCTGAAGGATAAATTAAATCCAATAAAAAACTACCTAAACGCATTTTCAGCCAACCAAATCCGTTAAATTATAGTTGATTTTAATACGTTCCATTTTCTTACGTGCCCTCTGTAAAGCATTATCTACCGTTTTTAAATTTATTTCAAGCATATTAGAAATTTCGGCATATGATTTATTCTGTAAATATTCCAGAAACACATTATGTTCAAGCTCTGTTAATTCATCTGCTATATCCTCCATTATCATTTTCAGTAATTCCTTATTAACAAAACTCTCCTCTAGATTAACCCTTTTATCGGGTAATATTTCATTAAAACTCCGTCCCTTTTCATTATCATAATCCAATGTATTATCAATAGAAGTAGAATTATTAAGAGGCATATGCTTCTGTCTGTTTGCCTTTTTTATAGCTGAAACCAGTTGTCTATGTACACATAACTGTGAAAACCCCCGAAAGGAGGCTTCTCTATTAATTTTGTAATCACGAATAGCTTTATATAAACCAACCATTCCTTCCTGTATTACATCATCCTTGTCCAGTCCTTTTATGAAAAAGTATTTTGCTTTGGAATATACAATATCCATATTTTCATTTATCAAGTATTCAATGGCAAACCTTTCACCCTGTTGTGCCTGCCGAATTATCTCTGTTTCTTCCTGCTTAATATACATTTTATCACCCCAAGATATTATCTTAAAATATAATTATATTTTCAAAAGATACACCAAGGTCCTGAACTATAGCCATTGCAAGCAATATAATTAAAGTAAGCAGGAAATTTATTTCCCATTTATTAAAAATTTCAAGCTGGCTGTCCTTCTTACTACTCATATAATTTCAGCCCCTTTATTTTATCAATTATCTGTGAGGTCAAGCACTTCTTTACCCGGTCAATTAATTTCAGTTCTATTATCTCCTATTATTTTTTCTTCAGGCAGGGTTTCCGGAGAATAATCACCTCCTCTAACATAAATTGCTGGTTTCATTATTTTACAAGTTTAAAAATGTCTTTACAACAAAATGAAATTTCATAATTAATCAGTTCAAAATAATAATTAATCCTTTTCAATTAAACAAAATAAAACATTTATCATTCTTTTCTGACAAATTAAACAAATAATCCTTAATATTAATAATATAAAGGATCTTATAATTTAATAATGAATTATAAAATAAAATCAAAAGAAGCAGTTCACAAAATTAAATATCTGTTACCTGTTTTTTTGTTGCAAAATTAACAAATTTATTCATTTTATAATTTCCCTAATTAATAAATACTAGATTAATGTTAATTTTCCTTTATTTTATTATTATTTCATTGGCAATTAATCTCTTTTTACCGGGATTATTCATAGTATAACCCCTGACTACCATTCTAGCTGAATAACCACCATCCAGATTTATTGCTTCATTAACCTCATTTTTTTTCATGAATTCTGCAAGTTCAGATAATGTCATACCTATACTCAACTTTGGCTGCCTACCATCTACAGTTACAAATAGTAAGTGATTATTGGTTGTTAAACCTACAGCTGAGCGGGGAGCCCGTCCTGTAACAATATCACTATTAAAATCACCCTGTTCAGCAGTAATATGAATTTTACCATTTTTTAATAAACGAGGTCCTGCCTCCAGTGCAGATACAATATTATATCTATCCCAGCTGTCAGGAATAAAATCAAAACTATATATTATGAAATCGCCAGAACAAAAATTAGCAAGCATACTTCTTTTATCACCACTGGCCTGAATTATATAGCCCGACTCAGGTACTGGAATTTCACTTTGTATAGAAAAAAGTCGTTTATCTACTTTATTTGTTGAAATGAGTAACTGATCTGTGTTAAGCTTAGTCTTTACTTTTTGACCATAAAATTTATTGTAAATAACAACTTCATCTTTATTTGGTTTTCTGTTAACCCCTGTTACACAAACTTTATTTTCCCCTTTATTATCTGTTAAAATTCCCCGCCAGTCTAACCTGCCAAACAAAACATCCCCTTTATCTGTTATAGCCAGTATAGTTCTGTTTTTAAGAGGTTCACTGACAACCATTCCCTGAACTATCAAAAAACCAAGAGGTCTACCAGTATAACTAAAAAAACCACCATTAATTCCTGCTAATGCCTTTTCTGTACGCACCGTATCCTGCAAATCAACCAGTCCCGGCAGTTTATTGTTGGCCAGGTGTGTATTAATGGTTAATTTCTTTTTATTAATATCCATATCAAGTAATGTTAAGGCTCTCGGACCCCACCAGGTCAATTGTCTAATCTCACTATACTTTAATCCTTCAGCAATACTGGCTTCAACTATTGTTTTTTCTTTACAGATCTGAGCAAGATTTAATATTTTACTATCTTGTAGGTATTTTTCCAATATTTTCCTGTAATTAATATCCAAACTAACCCCTGCTGGTGATATAATAATTATATCCTGTCTCCCAGAATCATAACTAGCAAGTACTTCACCTTCAGTTTCATATATAGCATTCTTCAATAAGGAATTTTTGCCATATATACCCCTGTAAAATGGTATATCTTTGTAATTGTTTTTATCATTGAAAAGTTTATTTAAAATGTAGGTTCTATTAATAACTGTCTGGGCTTTTAACAGTTCAAAATCAATATTTTCAAGGTGTGAAAATTGATAACATGAAATCCCCAGTAAAGTGGAATTTAAATCAACAGTATTAAATATCCTTATTCCTCTATCTGTTAACAAAAATTCAAACTCACCCGGGAATTTTTTGTTATTCGAGTAAATATCACCTTTTATAATAATATTTATTCCCTGACATAAAATTTCATCATTACTATTCAATAAACATAAACTTTTCCCTTCATCTGTTTTTTTTATCTTTTTTACCCAGGGATTCCAACCATCATTAATAAGGCTAGTTTTTATCTTATTTAGCTGCTGTTTTTTTCCTATACCAGGTAGTAATACTTTATATAAATTTTCCACTCTGTTAATAGTTATACCTTTATATCCCTGTCTATGTAATTTTTCTTTAATATTTTGGGCCCTTTTCTTACTATTTGTAGCAAATATCTGTACTTGCCAGTAATTATTAGGATTGACAATTTCAATTTCATATTCACCATGCTGCAAATTAAAATCAACCGGGTTTTTACCCAATCCTATTACCTTTACACTATTTACAGGTATAAAAGAAAAATTCATCAAATCCTGTTTCAATAAAATACGTATCTCTTTATCATTTTCTATAAACCTCTTTAAAGGATATGAAAAAGCATACATATTAGCTGAGAAAGTACCAATTATTAAAATGATCAAACAAATTAATAGCAGAATCCTGTTGACTGTTTTCATATTAATTATCCATCCCTTTATTATAATTATAAATACTATATTCTATAATCATAGTTAAAATCCTACCTATTATAAATTAAAAATTCTTTTCGATAATTTTTTTAGGATATTAAAAGAGTTATCATCATAAAAAAATCAGCAGTTATAAAAAAACTGCTGATTTATATATATTAATTTTTTGGTGAATCAAGATATTCTATTCTATCCGCATTTACGACATGGTCTATATAAGTATTCTCTTCTTTCTCACTTTTTCTTATATTCAACGACCCTTCAATTCCTATCAATCGACCTTTTGCTAAATATTCTACACATCGTTCCGCCTGTTCACGCCAGCTAATAATATTAATAAAATCAGTATCAATTTCCCCATCTGCATTACGATAATTCCTGCTAACTGCTATAGTAAATCTTGAAAAGGAAACACCAGCATTAGTCTTTTTTAATTCGGGATCTCTTACCAGCCTGCCAGTTAAAATTATTTTGTTTATCATATCTTACCTCCTTTTGGTAATTTTTGGTATTTAATATTATTATAGCACTAGTTATTTACTTTTTCAACTATTTTTGTATATTTTTGTTAATTAATATATAAAA
>CAYRVO010000079.1:0-6341 GCA_964427565.1 uncultured Halanaerobiales bacterium
CTTGATCATTTCACCTTCTACTTCTTTAATAACACCTTCTCTTTCACTAACATTAACAAAACGCCTTATTTCTTCTTCACTTAGAAAAGCAGAGGTTATAAGATTTTCATCCCGGACCATTTTTTTAATCAACCAGCTAAAAATCAAGATAACTGGTGTAAGAACCTTCCTTAAAAATAATAAATACGGAGCTGCAAATTTACTGTATTTAATAGACCTGTGATTACCTATAGATTTAGGTGTGATTTCACCAAAAATAAGAATCAACAGTGTTACAACCCCGGTAGCAATACCTACTCCTTTACTACCAAAAATATCAATAGCTATTGAAGTAGCAATTGCAGAAGCAGCAATATTTACCAGATTATTTCCAATTAAAATCGTGGTCAAAAGTTTTGTTTCATCTTCCAACAACTTTTCTACTTTTCTGGCCCTGTGATCTCCTTTATTTATCATATCCTTTATTTTTATCCGATTAACAGCCATAAAAGCTGTTTCAGATCCAGAAAAAAAAGAAGAAAGTATTATTAAAACAATAAATGATAAATAGTTTATGTACATAAGTATTTCGCCTCAGTTTTTATGTAATAAAATAATTTTAATTATTATTATTGATTCAAACAGCTAATCTATAATAATTGAAATACTATTATTGTAAGTAATACCCCCAACAAAGCACCTATGAAAACTTCCAGAAAGTTATGGGTATCAGCCTGAATACGGCTCTGTGCTACCAGTAATGCAAGTAATAATACCAGTGTACTGATAAGTATATCTCTGGTCAGCAAAATAACTATTGTAACAAGTGAAAAAGCTATCGCACTATGTCCGCTGGGCATTCCACCCTCAAGGGGAGTACCCCTATCTGCCCAGGCCTTAAATGTAATAACAAGGATAAATAAAAGAGCTATATTAATAAATATCAAATGGGATGGTTGCCTCTGTATATTATCAATCATCTTTAAAGAAAATGAAAAAAGTTTATCAAAAAATATCAGATAGCCTACAATTACAGCATTAATTGCTGCCATAAAAACTGCACCAGCTGCAATATTTTTAGCTATTCGAGCCTGATAACTATACTGTTCAGAAATCATATTGACAATGACCTCTACAGATGTGTTTATCAGTTCCATAGCTATAACAAACACTATGG
Organism: uncultured Halanaerobiales bacterium; assembly: GCA_964427565.1. GTDB lineage: Bacteria > Bacillota > Halanaerobiia > Halanaerobiales > JADQBU01 > CAYRVO01. Next base: position 1,157 of record CAYRVO010000079.1, read on the forward strand.
AAAGAAAAAGCATTATCAATTCAATTCTGGATATATTTAAGAAAAGACCGGCAATTAAAGCAAGAAATGCCATAGCAAAATGTATCTTCATATTCTTCTGGGTTTTAAGGGTATGAACCAGCCCTTCCAGTGCATAATTAAAACTATCCAGACTACTCACAAAGATTAACCTCCTATTACCTTGTCAATTCAAACTCAGCCAGAATAGATTCCTCTTTATTTCGCATTTCCTCTTTTTCTTCTTTATTCTTGTGATTATATCCACATAGATGCAGCACTCCATGAGTTAATAAATAACATAATTCCCTTTGTAAGGAATGACCATACTCATCAGCCTGTGATTTTGCTCGGTCAACTGAAATTATAACATCACCCAGTATATCATTATCACCCATGGGAAATGAGAGTACATCAGTAGGTCTATCTACATCACGAAATTTTTTATTGAGCGAATGAATCTCCTTATTATCTACAAAAGCTATACTTATTTCAACACCCTGATAACCTTCTTTTGCTACTGTTCTTTTTGCTATAGCAATAATAAGATTTCTTAATTTTTTCTCAAGTTTTATAATATCCTGTTTGTTATTTATATCTACATTAATCATCATTATCATCTCTCTCTATTTCCTTAATTATATTTTCCGGATATTCTATTCGATGATGATATATTCCGGTTAAAACCTTAACAAAACTATCTGCAATAACATCCAATTCATTTAATGTTAATTCTGATTCATCCAGCTGATTTTCTATTAATTTTTCTCTTATCAACCCCCGGACAAGCACCTCTATCCTGTTATGATCATTTTTATCAAATTTTTTGGATCGTACTGCAGCTTCTACAATATCAGCCAGCATAATAATTGCAGCTTCTTTTGACTGGGGTAGAGGACCATCATATCGAAATTCATTTTCCTCTACAGCATCATGTTTACTATCTTCCAGTGCCTGCTGGTAAAAGAAAGAAATCAAATTTTTCCCGTGGTGTTGTTCTATAATATCTATAACTTCCTGTGGCAATTTATTTTTTCTGGCCATTTCAACACCATCTTTGACATGTGATTTTATAATTAACGAACTGAGATTAGCTGATATTTTGTCATGGGGGTTTTCACCACCAAATTGATTATCTGTAAAAAAGTAGGGCCTCTTCATTTTACCTATATCATGATAATAGGCACCTGCTCTGGCCAGAAGTGAATTTGCACCAATATTATCAGCAGCAGTTTCAGATAAATTACCAACTATAATACTGTGATGATAGGTCCCCGGTGCTTCCACAAGTAACCTTTTAAGTAAAGGCTGACTTGGATTTGATAATTCCAGTAATTTAACCGAAGAAGTAAGACCAAAAGCATTTTCCAGATAAGGCAGTAATCCATTGGCAAATATCGCTACCAGAACACCATTAAGTATACCGGCACCAGTGTTTTTCAAGACATTAACCCAGCTGTTAATTGGTTGTAATAGATTCATGCCAAAAATCAAAACTACCAGTGCTGCACTAACATTAAAACCAGCCCTTACTAAATCACTTCTCTGACTAACTTTAGAAACACTGAAAACACCAACAATACCACCTACAAAACTGATTAAAGCCAGATCAAAACTATTATTAAATACCAGAGCTACAAGAAAACTGAGAAAGAAAGTCAAAATAACAGCTATATTTGTTCCAATTAATACCGTTGCCAGAATAGAAACAGCTGCTACCGGAATTAGATACATAAAATAGGTAATATTAAAGATGCCAATTATTTTGGCCAGTAATATAATAACAACAATTAATAGTTCCAGTAAAAATAGTTTTTTGTTATCCTGCCATATATCCTGGCGATACTGTTTTAAATAAATACCAAATACCAAAATTAAAATAAATAGTACAAGGATCAAGCCAACAATATTTAAATAATTTATCCTCTGTTTCTGTAAACCCAGGACTTCAAGAATTTTTATATCATCTGCTGTAACCACATCACCCTTACGAATTATCATTTCACCCTGTTGGACTGTTATTTTTACAGGCTCTATATTTTCCATGGCTTCTTTTTGCCGTTTCTGTGTTTCTTTTTCATTTAAGATCATATTCGGTTTTACATGATTGTGTAAAATCTTTATTATAACCTGTTGATATTCTTCTTTATAGTTTAAATTTCTTACTTCACTACTCATATCTTCTTTTACTTTATCAATATCACCGGGTAAAATATTATCCTGTAGTTGTTTGTCCATTATATTTATAATATGCTGTTTAATTGCATTCAAATTCTCCATATCTGTAGTTAATAATAACTGTAATGTTTTATCAGTCACCCGCAGATTGTGTTCAGTATTAATCTCATTTATCACTTCAGCAAGCGACTTATCTATATCCCTTGTCTTTTTTTCTTTAACAACAGTAAATAAGGTATTTATATTACCCCTTATTTTATTATTAACATTTTTATCTTCTTCATATACTTTGGGTGCAGAACTTGCTGCCATTTTCTTTAATTCCTGCGTCTTTTCCTGGTCGGTAAAGGTTACAGTACGTGGGGCAGTAATATCATTTTTACTCACTTCCCCAACCTTTAAATCAATCTGATTGGGAATTAAATTTATCGTCATGATCACTGATAAAATAATTAGAAATACTATACCCCATATAATTTTGCGTATTCCTTTTCCAGGAGAATATTTTATTTTTACTTTTTCTTCCCACCATTGTTGAAGTTTATCTATAATAAACATAATTTTTACCTACCTTCGTGTTTTTCATAGGCCCTGATTATTTTTTTAACCAGTTCATGCCTGACTACATCACGATCGGAAAGATAAACAAAATCAATACCATTTATATCCTTCAGTATTGTTCTAACACGATTTAATCCCGAATTTTTACTATGTGGTAAATCAATTTGAGTTATATCACCGGTAATTACTGCCTGTGAATTAAAACCAATCCGGGTTAAGAACATCTTCATCTGTTCAGGAGTCGTATTTTGGGCTTCATCAAGAATCACAAAAGAATCATCCAGAGTTCTACCCCTCATATAAGCCAGGGGAGCTACTTCAATAACATCTTTTTCCAGATATAGATTAACTTTCTCGGGACCCAGTATATCATATAAAGCATCATATAAAGGTCGTAAATAAGGGTCTACTTTTTCCTGCATATCTCCAGGTAAGAAACCCAAATTTTCCCCGGCTTCAATAGCAGGTCTGGTCAGTATTATACGATTGACTTTTTTATTAAGCAGATACTTGACAGCCATAACCATAGCCAGATAAGTTTTCCCTGTACCAGCTGGACCTATTGAAAATACAAGATCATTCTTTTTAATTGATTCTACATATAGTTTCTGGCCCAGTGTTTTTGCTTTGATTTTTTTGCCGCAGAAAGTTACCTGTAGTACCTCATCATATAAATCACCTATCTTCAGGTTTTTATCCTTCTGCATTAATTCACTAACATACCTTACTTCTCTTTCATTTATGCTTTTCTCATTGGCAGCAACCTGCATTAATTCCTCGATAGTCCTTTCCGCTATATTAACTTTGTCTCCTTCACCTGTGATTTTAATCATTTCACCACGGGCAATAATATTTATATTCAGTTCATCTTCTATTATCTTTAAATTTTGATCCTTATTACCAAACAAATTACGTGCAACCTTATAATCATGAATAGTAATCTCTTTTTCTATTTTATTCACCAATACCCTCCTTATCTAATGGATAGATAGCTATATTTTCTTCTGTTTTCATTAAAACTTTTACTTTTACTTTATTATTTTTGATTGACTTAACTGTCGATTTAATATCTATTATAACACAGTTTTGAGTAAGTTTAGTAAGAATATTATTAAGGGCCCGTTCCCTGGCCATAAAAAGAGCAACTTCCTTTTTTCTAACATATTTGAAATATTTTACTTCTTTATATTCCTCAATAATAAATTCTATAGGGAAATTATAATTCCTTCCTGTAAGTATCCTTTTTCTGGTTTTTGTAACAATGTATTTATTATAAGAAGGAGGTTCAGGAATACGTAAATATTTTGAACCAGTCCTGATAACTATTAACTTTCTACTCTCCCCTGTATAAACTGCCTGTTTACACTTCAATTTTGCACTTGCAGTTGCTTCATACCAGCTATTAGCCCTTACTATACCACGGGCTCTTTCTTTATTACCTTCAGCATCTGATAGCCCGGTGATTAATGTCTGACCTGCAGTTACCGTATCACCTTCTTCAACCAATGCCCGTCCTTTCATAACAATAATCTCTTTAATAATACCATCATTTTTGGCTATTATATTACCCGCTTTCTGCTTTTCAATTATCTTTTTTTCAACAATCTTAACATAAAGACGGGTACCCTGCCACTCTAAATTTACCCAGGAAATCCTGGGTTCTTCTTTCATTAATTTTTTTTCCAGAGAGTCTAAATCAATGCTGGTTTTCATTACACCCTTTTTTGCATTATTTTTTGCCAGTATAAAGTAAATTCTGGCTTCAGGTATTTTATCCAGGCCCTCTATACTTATAAACCACAAAAAAGAAGAAGCTAACCATAATACACTAATAAAGAAAATTATAGCAAGTACAAGCAGGAAACGCTTTTTCAGTTTTGCCAATAGAAATATAAGTCCTCTTTTGTGCACTATCTTAACCGTACATAACCTTTTTCTTACCAGTGGTCGTAATCTCTTGAAATCAGAAGCATAAATCTCGGCTTTATAATAATCTTTTTTAATTCTTTTTACATTCTGTAGTCTAATATCACTTTCAATAATTTGAGTTATAAATCTTTCCAGAGCATTACCCTTTATTTCTATTACTAAATAACCTTTTAGAAAATCCATTATTCTTTCTATCAATCTCCGACACCTCCCTCTAGTTCATAATTAAAAGAGGAAATAATGCCGGAAATATATATATACTCTGTATCAATCTCAGATATTAATAATTTTTTACCTTCTACAGTTAAACTACCACTTTCAAGTCTTATTTTTACCTTATCTTCCTGATATAAGGCAATACCATTATGATTTTCTATATACATTTTTTTCTGACCCACCATCATAATCAGTGGAGCAGAAAGAATAACTTCCCTGGGTAATTCAAAAAAATCACTAAACTGTTCTTTTAAAGATGTCATATATAATTCCCCTTTCTCTCACAATTAAATTTATGCAAGAG
>CAYRVO010000080.1:0-6328 GCA_964427565.1 uncultured Halanaerobiales bacterium
GAGAACCTTTTCTGATCATTGAATATATGGTTGATCCTCCATCAATACCTGTAATAAATACATCATCTCTGGTTAACCCTGCCTGTTCAAGGGCTCTTGCAGCATATTGACCGGGAGTATCCCAGGAAGAAAAAATCCAGTCCAGATCATCACCATATTTTGAAGCCCAATTAGAAGCAGTATTCAATGCACTATCTTCATAACCTACTAATGGGAGAAATTCTTCAGATACCAGTTCTAAAGCCGGAAAATCTCTTTCAAATAATGTCGCTGCAGCATATCCACGTCTTCTCATAATATGCCATTTGCCGTTCATAACTGCTACTTTTCCACTTTTATTTAATCTATTAATACCCCAGGCAGCCATCTTTGATCCAGCAACAGCATTATTTTGAGTACAACTTACTATTACACCAGGTCTCAAACCTGTATCAACACAATATACACCAATACCCTGTTCTCTTGCTTTTAAAATCAAGTCTTTAATGGCTTCCATATCCCAGTATATAATAACTATAGCATCTACGTCTTTTCTTATTAAAGTTTCCATAGTTTCTCTCTGCTTACCAGGATCACGAACAGTCATACAATCAATTAATTCCCAACCTCTATAGGCACATTCTATTTTCGCCTGATGAAAATCTCTCTGACATGCTTCTGCTTCTAAACCATGACCACAAATAGCAACTGTTAAATCATCAGCAAATTCTTCTCCAGCAGCAAAAGTAGACAAGGAAAAACTAAGGATTATTAAAGACATTAAAATAATAGTTATTAATTTTTTCATATTTTATCCCCTTTCAGAATTTTTCTAACTCAAGTGAATTTGATAATATAATTTTTTCACATTAAAGTTGTTCTGCAATAGCATTACCTATTTCTTTTAAGAAGTAAAACACAACAGTTGCTCCCGGATCTTGTTCTCCTATAGTTCTCTCTCCAAATGAATGAGCCCTTCCTTGTTGGGCTTTCATATCAATGGTATTTTTCATTCCAATTTCAGCAGCAGAACAGGCATTATCTATTGCTTCTTCAATTGATAATTCTTTAGCACTTGCATTTTTTAATTCTTCAACTGCAGGGTGTAAGGCATCTATCATAGTTTTATCCCCTAATTCTGCTCCCCCTTTATCTATTATACCATCTTTGGCAGCAATAAAAATATCTTTTATATCCTTTAAATCCAGAGATTCTTTTCCTTTTACAGCTCCACCTCCCTTCATAAAAGCAGTGGCAGTAAAGACACCAAAAGTAGAGGGATTTGCTTCATTAAATTCCATCCCACTCATTTTTAATATCTTACCAATATCTTTTTCTTCTAAATCATCTAAATAATTAACCACTGCTGTATTGCCTTTATTGATAGTTATGCCCAGATCACCATCTCCAATAGAAGCATCCAGAACTCTCAATTTCTCTATATATTTTTCTGTCATTTTTTTGCAAGCCGTTTTAAATATTGAAATAAATTGTCTTGAATTTAAACTATCCATTTTATTTTACAACCTGCCTTTTAATTAATTGTTGGGAAAGCATTGGAGAATAAACAGGAAGATCAAGTAATTCTTTAAATTCTTTATTTAACTTAAATAAAGTAATTGACAGACCTTTCATCTCCATAGAAGTAGCATATTCCCCGACAAATGACCTGTAAACATTAATTTTCTTTTGCTCAAGAATCTCAGTTAATTTTCTAAATGTCACATATAATTCTTGAGGTGCAGTAGCTCCCAGACCATTGACTAATACTGCAACTTCGTCTCCTTCTTTAAATGATAAATCATTGAGTATCTTATCAGTCATTCTGCTTGTAATCTCATCAGAACTCTTTAGTTTCTCACGTTTTATACCTCTTTCTCCATGTATTCCCATACCTATTTCCATTTCATCTTCACCAATCTCAAATGTAGGCTTACCTGCTGCAGGGATTGTACATGGTGAAAGTGCAACACCCATTGTTCTGATATTTTCCAGGGCTTCATCGGTTGTCTTTTTTACTTCCTCTAAAGAAGCACCACTGGCAGCTTTAGCACCAGCAATTTTATAAGCAAATAAAATACCTGCAATACCCCTTCTTTTATCCATTTCTTCTGGTGGTGCAGATGCTACATCATCTGCTGCTATACAGGTTTCAACTTTAATCCCTTTATCTGCTGCCATATCTGCTGCCATATCAAAATTCATGATATCGCCACCATAGTTACCATAAAGATATAATACACCTTTACCACTGTCAATAGCTTCTGTAACAGCTAACATTTCTTTTGCTGAAGGTGAAGAAAATACTTCTCCAATTGCAGCTCCATCTATCAGGTTTTTACCAATATATCCCAGAAATAAAGGGAGATGCCCGGAACCTCCACCTGTAGCAATAGCAACTTTGTTTTCTACCGGTGCATCAGTTAGAACTATGGTTCTATTAAAATCCTCTATCCTTTTAAAATTATCAGGATGTGCTTTAACGATCCCTGAAACCATCTCTTCTATTAAAACATCAGGATCATTAATAATCTTTTTCATCTTATTCATCTCCCAGCCATTTTACAACATTTACCCAAAATTGTGCATAGTCTTCCCACTCTACCATTCCTCTACCCCAGTGAGGAGCGGGATCAGAAGCAAAAGCCATGGTTTTACCTTTTCCATATTGACCGGTCATTATAATAGGATCTCCATTATGTTCAGCCAGAATTTCAGCATCTTCTTTAGCCTGAATTTCATTATAACCTGAGAATAATGGTGGTGCACTATCAAAATCTACACCATCAAAAAATGGATGTTCAGGTTTGATAACTTCTGGAGTCATACCTTCTGATATTTCAACTCTATCATCATAAGGATAACATGTAGCAGGGAGTACTTCTTCAATTGCAGTATTATGCCATTTTGCCATTCCAAACATACCACCAAATGACATCCAGCCACCAACTCCACAAATTCCGCCACCATTTTCAACCCATTTCTTCAAACCAGCAAGTCTATCTGTACCCATAGGACAGTTATTAAAGCGATCTTCATACATTATAATAGTATCAGTTCCAACATCACTAAATAGTACTACATCATACTCTTCTAATTCATCAGGCATTGGAAATTCTCTCTGACATGCACTGGTAGGTAAATAAGTAAGATCAATTTCAGGATCATCATTTAAAGCTTTCTTTAAATGTGTACTTTCATCATGTCTTACTCCATCTGTCCAGGCATTCATTCCTTTAACATAAGTAGTAATCAAAAGAACCTCATCACCACAATAAAAAACTTTTAACATTTTAATTCCTCCTGTTATTTTATTATTAAGGATTACTCCTTAATTTCTTTTTAGTAAATTAATGAATTTGTTAAATGTTTTATTTATTTGTAAAAATTATCTATAAAATAATATAAGGGTGCCCTATATTTAATGAAAAATATAAGGCACCCTTTGCCTCAATTATTTTATACCTGCCATAGGCACAAAACAATTATACTTATTTAATTTTCGAAACTAACTAAATTTTATATTAAAATTAAATAAAACTCAAATTCATAAAATTATAACAACCTCTCCTGAAGACCGTTTAGCTTAAATTAAATATCTTAAATGATTTAATTCTCATCTTTGCTTATTAATTCATTAGCTTTTATTATTTCTTTTGAGATAGTAATCATTTTTTTGTTATTATTCTTACTTTTTTTCTGTAATAGTTTCATCGCTTCAAATTCTTTTATACCATTTCTATCCATTAAAATACCTTTAGCCTTTTCAATATATTTTCGGGCCTGTAATGTCTCTTCTTTTTCCCTGAGCTCATTTTTTAATTTTTTAAATTCCTGGAATTTGCTCATCACTATTTCTATTGCTGGTTTTAATTCTTTTTCATTAACAGGTTTTAATAAATAATTAAAAACCCCTGCTTCCTGAGCCTGTTCAATTAATTTTTTCTCATTATATCCCGTAACAATAATTGCCGGAATAATTAACTCCTCATTAATTTTTTTAATTGCTTCAATTCCATCTACCTTGGGCATATTAATATCTACTACTAATAAATCCGGCTCATTTTCCAGAGCTAAATCAATAGTCTCTTTTCCATCTGTGGCTTCTGCTATAACTCTGTGCCCCAGACTTTCCAGTGATGCTTTTATACCCATTAAGACAGGGTATTCATCTTCAGCTAGTAAAATATTTAAATGAGCTTCCATATTCTAAAAACTCCTTCCGGGAAATCTAAAGTCTTTAATAATTTGTAATCAAAATATTCTTTTTGGGGAGGCTAATTTTAACAACTGTACCATTTTCCGCGAATACATTAATTTCACCATTGAACTCATTTTTTACAATAGAACAAACTATAGAGAGACCCAGGTTCTTCATATTATTTATATCAAAATCCTCAGCTAAACCTATACCATTATCTCTAACAATTATTACAACTTCTTCATCCATCTCTGTACAGGATATTTCTATTTTCCCTGTTTCCATATAAGAAAAAGCATGTTTAACACAATTATTCACTAATTCATTAATTATCAGTGAAATACTTGTAGCTTTATTATAGGGAATAAAAATATCGTCTAAATCTAATTTTATATCATAATTATTATTGATCATGTAAAAGTCCAGAATAACCTCAATGATTTTTTTGAAATTTGTAATACTCCTACCGGTTTTATCTTTCGATAATACATCATGTACTGAAGCAATGCTTTTAATTCTACCAGTAATATCATCAATTAAATCATTAAAGTCCCTTTTTTCTGTATTTTCATTCATTACATTTTTCTGCATAGTAATCAAACCAATAATAGTCTGTAAATTATTTTTTATACGATGATGGGTTTCCTGTATTAAAGTTGATTTTCCCATCAATCTTGTATTATCAATAGCTATTGCAGCCTGTCTGGCTAAAGCAGAAAAATATTTTAACTGATTTTTTGTATAGGCATAATGTTTTTTATAATAAACCTGTAAAAGAGCAGTATAATTTGACCTTATTAAAACAGGATAACAGATTACTGTCTCTACATTTTTTAATTTACTAAATAATGATACAAAGTTGTGATCATAAATATTTTTATAATACACATCATTTTCTTTCATAATTTCAATTACGACTTCATTATTTAATCTGGCCTCCATATTACTGTGCAAACTTTTATTTACCGTATTCATTATTGTGTTTGTATGTTCATCAACCAGATAAATTATACCCCCATCAGAAGACATTATTTTGCAGGCATAACTACAAATCATTTTCAAAACATCATTAAGTTCATAATTAGAAGTTAAAAATTCAGCAGCTTTAAAAATTGCATCTAAAACTTCATTGCTTTCTTTTTGTAAGTGATTTTCTTCTTTATTATCTGAATATATATTATTCCAGCCAGACATCATTTTTAATAATTTCTGAGGGTTTTGAGTTGCTTCCGATGAATCTATATCTCCTGCCAGTTCACCTTCATAAAAAACAGATATTTTATCACTAATCTTTAATGATTCTTCCCATTTTGGGGTTATATAAATAATTCCCGTTCCCTCATCAACCATTTTCCGCATTACATTATATAATATATTAACTGACTGTAAACTCAGATTTTTTGTGGGATCATACATTATAACAACCTGGGGTTTAAAATGAAATATTTTAGCAATTTGAATTAATTTTTTTTGTTCCGTAGTTAAATCATAAACATATTCTTTTACATTTATATTTATATTTAACTTATCTAATAATTCTTTTGCCTGCCTGTTAAGCTTATATTTGTTAAATAATTTAAATATTTTTTCTGGCTTTTGTATTAAAAATATATTTTCAGCTACAGTCAAATTATTAGCTAACATGAATTTATTTAAAAAAAACATGATTTCGTTATTATAATAAATTGAAAGCTCAGAAGTAATATCTTTTCCATTATAAATTACTTCACCACTTATATTTTTTTCATTACCAGTTAAAACTTCTAAAAAAACTTTTGCACCCGCCCCCCTGGAACCTACTATAGAGTGGATTTGAGATTCTTTTAAATTTATAGAAACATTTTCTAAATTAATGCTTTTTTTATTATATGAAGATAATTTTTTTATATTAAATAGATAATTTCTATCTTCCATTAACTAATTTCCTCCTGCCTCTACAATAAATTTTTACATTATTAGATTAATTATTCTATATAAACTATTTGATACCTCCCTTCTCAAAAAAATTATCTAAAAAGAATATTATTTTGGGGTTCTTGCCAATAACATATAGTAATTTTAACCAAAATATATAATCGGTATGCCCGAAAATATAATCACTGGATATACCGATTATTATTAAAATTATTTTTTGTTATTCATCTAAAG
>CAYRVO010000081.1:0-6312 GCA_964427565.1 uncultured Halanaerobiales bacterium
GTTTCGTATTTATATATAGCTATTAATTTACTAAGCCCCAGATGACCAGCTAAAGAAGCCGCCTCTGAACTTATACCTTCCATCATACAACCATCACCAAGAATTGTATATGTATAATGATCTACTATTTCATAGTCTTCTGTATTATAACGGGAAGCCATCATCCTTTCAGATAAAGCCATTCCCACGGCATTGGCGATACCCTGTCCCAGAGGACCGGTTGTAGTTTCTATACCTTCAGTTTCACCATATTCAGGATGACCTGGTGTTTTAGAACCCAGCTGGCGAAAGTTTTTTAGATCTTCCAATTCAAGGTCATAACCAGCTAAATGTAAAAAGGAATAAAGGAACATTGAACCATGACCGGCTGATAAAACAAATCTATCTCTATCTGGCCAGCTGGGTTGCTGGGGATCATAATTCATGACCTCACCATAGAGTACCGCTCCAATATCAGCACATCCAATCGGCATTCCAGGATGACCGGAAGCAGCTTTTTCTACTCCGTCAGCGGATAAGCCTCTGACTATATTTGCAACTTTTTTTAACAAAACTATCCCTCCTGTATTATTAAGTCAAGTAAAATGCATTATCTATACTCACAGCAACCCCCTTCCCGGATAGAAAGGAGGCTATTATCTTAATTTATTATTTAATTTTTTTACTCTCCCTGTACCTGCTTCCAGTCATCTAGAAATCTTTCAATACCTATATCTGTAAGGGGATGTTTTGCCATCTTATTAATTACTGTAAAAGGTATTGTTGCTATATCTGCCCCGGCCAGAGCTGCTTTTTTTACATGCTGTGGACTTCTTACACTGGCAGTAATTATTTCAGTATCCATATCATAATTATCATATATGGTTGCTATTTCCCTTACTAAATCCATACCTTCATGAGCTCTATCATCCAAACGTCCGACAAAGGGACTGGCAAATGTAGCCCCTGCCTTTGCAGCCAGTAGTGCCTGATTTGCAGAAAATATTAAGGTAACATTTGTCTTTATGTTTTCCTGGCTGAGTGTTTTTACTGCTTTTAATCCTTCTATTGTCATAGGAATTTTTACAGCAATATTAGGTGCAATCTTTGCAAGTTCATGGGCCTCTTCAATCATACCTTCAGTTTCCAGACTTATTACTTCTGCACTTACCGGCCCTTCAACTACTTCACATATCTTCTTTATATGTGAGTGAAAGTCTACATCACCTTCTCTGGAAACTAGAGTAGGATTTGTAGTAACTCCATCAATTACCCCCAGACTGGCAGCTTTTTTAATATCTTCAATATTAGCTGTATCTATAAAAAATTTCATTTTATATTTACCCTCCTTAAGGTTTCCTCTACAAAAATATATTAGGGAATTTAAATATTAAATTCACTTATCAATTCATTCAAATCCTTTGACATATCAGTCAATTTATCAGTTAATGAAAGAATATCTTCAACTGAAGCTGTTTGCTCTTCACTGGCAGCTGCCAATTGTTGAGTATTTGCAGAAATTTCTTCTGAAATAGTGGCTATATTATTAACTTTTGTTACTATTTTATCACTATCATCAGTTATTTCTTCTATTGCTTTAGTAGATTTTCCAATACTCTTTACTACTTTTTGTATTTTTTGCTCTATTTTAGCAAAAGCACTTTTTACTGAAACAATAATTTCCTCTCCTTTTTCAACTTCATCTTCACCCTCTATCATTTTTGTTGTTGCATTTTTAGTTTCAAATTTTATATCATCAATTAAATCTCTTATCGTTTCAGCAGAATTTACTGACTCCTCTGCTAAATTTCTTATTTCCTCTGCAACTACACTAAATCCTTTACCTGCTCTACCCGCCCTGGCTGCTTCTATTGCTGCATTTAATGCCAATAAATTTGTCTGTTTAGCTATATTATTTATTATTTCCAGTATTGAATCAATTTCTTCTGAAATAGAATTTAAATTATCAATACCTTCATTCACTTCTTCCATGGATAGGTGAATATTTTCCATTTGACTGCTAGCTTTACTAATTTTTACTTTGCCGGTTTCTACCGATTCTAACATCTCATTGGCAAACTCTTCCATTTCCCAGCTTGATTTATCTACACTATTTATTCCTGCGTCAAGTTTTTTTATTTTTTTATCAATTAATTCAATATTATTAACCTGTTCATCAGCTCCAGTTGCAACTTCCTGTATAGATTTATCTACCTGGGAAGAAACATTACTTATTTCTTTAAGAGCTCCCTGAACATTCACGGAAGACCCTGAAACTTCATTTGAAGCATTATTAATACTATTGATAATAACTTTTAACTGTTTAATCATACTATTAAACTGCTGGCTTAAAACTCCAATTTCATCATCACGGGCAATATTTTTTCCATCTAATAATACATTATCTTTAAGTTCACCATCTTTTAAAAGTTTAAAAGAAGATAATATATATTTTATGGGTTTTAATTGCCAGTCTATTAGTAAATACCCACAAATAAATATAAATACTATACCTACTAGACTAATAATAAATGTTATATTCCTTATTTTATATACGGGCTTATTTATAGATGATAGAGGAATACTGAACCCCATAAATATTTCATTATCTTGATCTATTTTTTCAATGATTTGATATTTACCACTAGCCTTTCTTTCTGAAGAACTTATATTTTTTTGGAGCTGTTCTACATACCATTTATTATTAGTTTTTTTTCCTATTAATTTTGTATTTGCATGATTATATATTATACCCTGTTTATTTAATAATTCCATTTCTCCATTATTTATAAGGGTATTATTTAGATTGCTTGAAAAAACATTAAGAGATATACCCATATTATAATATCCTACTAATGTTTTATCACGTTTTATCGGACTTTGTATTAAAATAACTGATTTATTATTAACATAAAAAACATCAGAAGATGAGGCATCTTTATATTTACTATTTTCCAATGTTATATTAATATATTTATCAAAATTTTCTTTTGCCCTATTATAACGTGAATCAGCAATAACAATTCCATCTAAAGTCGTTATATAAGCAAATTGAGCACCATTAATTAATTTAAGTTGTTCTTTTATTACTTTAGACTTAGTACTAATCATGCTCCATTCATTATTTAATAATTTTTTAAAATCATCTCTGCTTTTATTACTTTTTAATGATTTCAAGTAACTGGCATGAAGACTGACCTTTTCACTGGTACTAAAACTATTAATTTGTTTTTTAATTCTCCCTAACATATTTACCAGAACACTTTTTTGAGTTTCCCTGACAAGTTTTATTCTTTCATCTATTTGCTCTGAAACCATATTTTTTGTAAAATTATATGTGAAATAAGATACAGACCCCATTACCAGAAGAACTATTAATGAGATTATTATATTAATCTTCCATTTTAAATCTAAGTTTTTAAACATATCATGCCTCCCTTCTTATTTAATTTATAACACACTTAAAATATATCTACTCCAGGAATCTCACCTTTTTTAAATACTGCTACCATACTAACAGCTCCTATCAATACTGCTCCCATAACAATATTCTTCAAATAGAAAGGTAAATTTATCATTACAAAACCATTTGATAAAGTAGCTAATAGCAATGAACCAACTACTGTTCCCCATACATTTGGTATACCATCTTTTAAGAAAACTGCTCCTATAAACATAGCACTAATTCCAGGTATTAGATAGCCATCTCCCATACCGGGTGTACCCGAACCAAGTAAGGACCCAATCATAATCCCACCTATTCCGGCCATCAATGCCGAAATCAATATAGAAATGAATTTTATTTTTTTAACTTTTATTCCTACATGTTCAGAAGCCTTAGGATTCCCACCAACTGCATGAAAAAACCTACCGATTTTAGTATGCTCCAGTAATATTAAATAAATTACAATAACAATGAAAAATATAACTACAGGACTAGGAATTATTTTGAATACAAAAGATCTTCCCAGTATTGGAAATATCTCGGGATATGAGGAAGAATAATATGTTGAACCACCTGTCAACCATTTAGCAATACCTCCTAATAAAGTCATCATACCTATTGTTTCTATAATTGAAGGCACTCCTAAATATACAATTATTAATCCATTTATGGTTCCTACTCCTAAGGCAGCAATTACAGCTATTAGCCAGGAAGAAATAGCTCCCATCGCTAATTTTCCCATTAAGATAACACTCAATACACCTGAAAAACCTGCCAGTGATGCAAAAGACATATCAAATTCGCCTGAAATTACTACAGTCGTTAAACCAATTGCTAATATACCTGTAATACTAGCCTGTCTTATTATCCCCAGTACATTCTGCATACTATAAAAAGAAGGCTCTAAAATTGAAAAAAATATGAAAACAATTATTAAAGCAAATAAAACAATGTATTTCCTGATATATAAATTTATTTTATTACCTGAATTCATAAAAATTTCCCCCTCATCTATTATTATAAGGCCATATTAAGTATTTTTTCATTATCAAAATCTTCTCTATTTAATTCACCATTAATATTGCCTTCTTTGAATACATATAACCTATCACAAACACCTAACAACTCCGGCAATTCAGAGGAAATAAATATTATCCCTACTCCCTCTTCTTCTGCCAATTCTCTTACCATTTTATAAATTTCAAATTTTGTACCTACATCAATTCCAATCGTTGGATCATCTAAAATTAATAAATTTATTTTATTATGAACTATCCACCTACCGATAACAACTTTTTGCTTATTTCCACCACTAAGCTGATCAACCTCCTGATTAATATCACTATATTTTATCTGCAAAGAATCATTTGTAACAATTTTATTTGCTAGTTTGTTTTCTTTTTTAGAATTAACTAGCCCTAAAAAGCCGCTAATTTTATCCATCAAAGATATAGTTAAATTCTTTTTGAAATTCAAATTATGAAATAAACCTTTTTCCTGTCTATCATCAGGAACTAAAAATATATTATTATTTACCATTTTGTTAACAGAAGGCTTTATATACTGTTCATTAATTTTAACCTTACCTGTTTTTATAGATCGCAGTCCATAAAGAAGTTCAATAAATTCTGTTCTCCCTGAACCAACTAAACCGTATAGACCTAATACTTCACCCTTTTTTACAGACATATTAATATTATTTATGAAATCAAAACCTGATAGGTCTTCAACTTCCATAATCTTATCTTCTGCAGAATAATTTACTTCAGGATATATATTAGAAATATTTCTATTAACCATATATTTTACACATTCATCTTCTGATATATCATCATTTTTTCTGGTAACTATTTTTTTCCCGTTTCTCAGAATAGTAATCACATCAGCATTCTCAAATACTTCTTCCATTTTATGTGTTATCATTATAACAGCAACATCTTCACTTTTTATCTTTTTTACAACTTTATAAAGAGTATTTGCTTCTGCTTCAGTTAAACTTGAAGTCGGTTCATCTAATATAAGTACTTTAGGTCTATATAAAAAAGCCCTTAATATTTCAATTGCCTGTTTCTGTGCAGAACTTAATTTTGCTACAGGTATATCCAGAGGTATGTTAAATCCATATTTATTTTCTAATTCTTTTGCAAGCTTTAAAATCTTACTTTCATCTACCATAAATCCATTCTTCATGGGTTCTTCTTTCAAAAATATATTTTGAGCACCTGTTAAATAGGGAATGAGATTTCTTTCCTGGTAGACCATTCTGATACCAGCCTTTAATGCCTGAGAAGGATGATCAAAATTTACTTCTTCCCCATCAAAAAAGAATTCTCCTTCATCCTGGGTATAAATACCGGTTAATATATTACAAAAAGTGCTTTTCCCAGCTCCATTTTCACCACATATAGCATGAACTTCACCTTTATGAAGGGTAAAATCTACATTTTCAAGTGCTACTACTCCAGGGAACTTCTTTGTAACCTGTCTGGTTTTTAAAATCGGCTCCTTGTTTATCATTTAGAATCCCTTTCTTTTATTTTTTGTTACCGGGAGAAAATAATTTTCTCCCGGTAATTTATAATATAAAGTTATTCTTCTATTGTATATGGTTTTAAGTTTTCAGTTTCCCAGTTAAACCATGCATCAGAATTATCAGGATTTTCACCATAATAATCAAATACAGTATGGATTGAATCACCGGGTTGTGGAACATTAGTTTCATCAGTTAAAACAGGAGTCTTATAAATAATTCTACTCTTAGGAACTGTTGATTTAGGATCGCCAGGTTCTATACCGGTTTCTACCTGATTTATAACATTAAATACAGTATGAACATAAAGTTCAAAAGGCTGACTGATAGTAGCTGCAAATGGAGAACCTTTTCTGAT
>CAYRVO010000082.1:0-6302 GCA_964427565.1 uncultured Halanaerobiales bacterium
AGCTAGGAGGTTTTTATGGCAATATTAGAAAAAGATTATCGGCAACAGGAATTTCAACTTCTGGGAATTCTACTCCAGTATCCTGCAAAAATTGATGAAGTTGCAGATTTACTGGAAGTAAAACATTTTTTGAACCCCCATGCCCAGTTAATATACGAAATGCTACTTAATCAATATCAGCGGGAAAATCAGATTTCCAGAACAAAATTATTTCTGCAGTTAAAAAAAGATGGTGTAATTAAAAAACCTGAAGAAACTATTGAACATCTGACTTCCGGTTTTAATACTCCGGAAGAACTTAAACCTACTATAGATATTATCAAGAAAAATTTTCAGCAAGAATTACTGGTAAAAGCAGCACATAAAATTGAACAACTGGCAACTGAAACTGATCTTGATATCTCTGAATATCAAGCACGGGCCCAGGAATTAGTCTTTGAAGCCACCAGTGAATCTACAGACCTGGAAAAACATATATATGAAATGGAAGAAGCATTAATGGATTCTTTTGAGGCTTATCTGGATCGCAAACATAACAAAGTTGATGTAGGCCTCAGGAGTGGTTTTATCTCTCTCGATAACCTAATAGGGGGATTTAAAAAGAGTCATCTTAATGTTATAGCTGCTTCTACAAGTATGGGTAAAACTGCTTTTGCCATTAATATTGCTAAAAATATATTGATGAGAAATGTGCCTATAGCCATGATCAGTCTGGAAATGGAAGCCCGGGAAATTATCGATAGAATGATTATCCAGGATGCAATGGTCAATGGCTGGAAATATACCCAGGGGGAAACAAATGATGATGAAGATAAACGCATCTCAAAGGCCCTTGATGATCTTCATGAACTACCACTTATGATCTCCGACGAAAGGGGTCTAAATGTGGCCCAGATAAGGGCTCGCCTGCGCAAATTCAAAGCTCAAATGGGTGGGTTGGGGCTTGCTATTATTGATTACTTACAAATGATAAAATTACCTGATAATCATGTCCAGAATACGTCACGGGCTATTGGGGAAATTGTACTTCAATTGCGTAATCTGGCCTCAGAACTGGAATTACCAATTATTTTAATATCTCAGATAAGCCGTAGTTTTACCAGCCGACAGGATAAAAGACCGGTTCTATCAGATTTACGTGATTCAGGTAATATTGAAGAAATAGCTGATGGAGTCATATTCCTTTATAGACACGCCCAGACAAGTGCTGCTGCCAGGGAAAAAACGGAAGAAGAAGGAACAGAAAAAGAAACTGAAATTATTATAGCCAAACAGAGAACCGGACAGACTGGTTCTATTAAACTTCTCTTTGAAGAAGATTATATTTCTTTTGTCGATCCTGAAAATATTTCGCTGGAGGAGAATATGCCGCAATGAATAAACAGGATAAAATAGATCTAAAAATTATTTTTGCTTTGACCAATGCCTACGAAAATTTATATGAAAAGGGAGAAATCACAGACGATCAGCTGGACTGTGTTCTCTCCCTTATTGATAAGCATCAGGATTATTCCCCTGCAGATTTTGAAAAGAAGCTTAAAGATATATTTGCAGATTAAAAAGGATAACTTAATTCCATCTCAAATGTTCCTTCAGGAATACTGATTTCTTCTGTAATTTTTCGGGGAGCAAATAGTTCACTCTTATCTCCCAGATATAATCCTCCTCTTACATGTATATCTAAATTACTTCCCAGCTGATTTTTATAAGACGGAATCAGCAGTGTGCTTCCATCTTCAATATAGCTGATACCCATTAATGATACTGATGAAAAATTATTTATAGTATAATTTACATTTCCCAATATAAAATCCACTCGCTGCTCACTACCAGTATATATTACAGGAACTATTGATCCTATAATATTATCTAAGTTTTCAGGTTCAAGATTTAAATACTCCAGCTGAAAAGATAGTTTATTACTACCATAATTTAAACTATAGCTGTAGTCAGTACCCAATAGATAAGTTGTAGTTTTTAGGTTCTCGTTATCATAATAACCAACAGCACCATATAATCCAACTGGCCCTAGATCACCTTTAAAAAAAAGACCAATTCGGTCTGTTGATGGAATCACTAATCCTGAAATCTGCATTTCTGCTTCATGAATTATATTTAAGTTTATATCATATCCATTATATCCAAATCTATTTCTTAAACCCCATTTTAATTCTTCACTATTATCCGGAAAGGAAATTACAGCAGTAATGCCCGAGTTCCAGTTAATAGGTATATATCCTTCTACTGCATTAATAAATTTACCATTTGTTGTTTCTTCCATTACTACAGCACCTGTATTATAATCTACCGGGTTAAGTAAAGATCCAAAAGACCAAGAAACGGGCTGACGTCCAGCTGTTAACTGAAACTTATCAAATCTATGTTCTATATACAGCTTTTTTACAAAATAATCACTTTTTTTAGTTAGTGAATCATGATATAGTTTTATTTCAAATTTTGCATCTGTGTTTCCATAAGCCGGTGGGTAAATTTTAAAATTTATTTCCTGTCTGTTAAAATTATTTGTTTTACCATCCCTGTTGACAGATAAACCCACAGCTGTTTTTATTTCTCCACCAATATCTAATCCGGCATTAGCCGGGATGGAAAGTATAAGTAATAATAAACATAATACAGCTGCAGTAACTGATATTTTAATCTTATTACCCTGTTTCATAATAAATATAACACCCCATTAACGTAAATTGTTAATTGTAAATATGCCTTCTTCTAATTCAGGATTAAATTCTATCTTATCAATTTTAAAGATGGTTCTTGTATTCTTTTTCAATTTACTTTCCATAACTGTTTTTACAGGAAACCAGCGTCCATCTATTTCATTTATTTCTTCAACAAAAGTTTCTTTCAAAAGACGACCACTGCGGGCATATAATTCTTCTTTTAAACCGATAAACCTCTCCTTATCAACCCAGGCCACACGGCGGTAATATGAACTATCCACTCCTTCTTTTTTAATCCCTTCCAGCTTATAACAGCTATGATCTTGATATTCTTCTTCTCCTAATATTTCAAAATTATATAATTCCGTCAGTTTATCGGATTCCATCATATCCTGATAGGAAAAATCACTGCCCATCATACTCTGTTGTAGCATATGACCGGACATTTTCACAATATCCTCAGCATCGGGAAAACGCAGAAAAAGGTCATCCCCTCTTTTCAAAAACTTAGTTCCTCTATCACGGGGATTAGTAAACTCTGTTAATCCATTTTCCCCATCTGTTATAGATTGCATTGTTTTTGTCATTTTTCTATCTCCATTAATAATAATCATTTCCGCTTCAACTTTTGCTGATTGATAATGTTGATTGTTATCCCTTTTGTTAATAATTTCTTCTGCCGTTATAGCCAGAACCAGCTGTGAACATACAAGTATTATAATAAACATCAATGGTAATATCTTTTTATATTTCATAATGGTATTCTCCTTTCTAATTCACATTCCTGAGCGCATCAGTAGGCTCTAAATTAGCTGCCTTACGGGCTGGTATAATGCTGGCTATTGTTACAATAATTACCCCCAGCACAAAAGCAAAAATTATATTATAAAGTGAATTTTGAGGATAGATAATGGGACTCATTAATATTTCTTCTCCTACACCTTCAAAACCCTCACTGAAATTCAGTCCGGTAATGGAAAATACCTCCGTTATTATTCCACCCAGTATTGCACCGATAATACTACCAATACCTCCCATAATTGCACCTTCCCAGACAAACAACTTTAATATGCTCCTTTTATCAAGACCCAGCGCACTCATCATTCCGATTTCCTGAGTCCGTTCATTAACAATCATAATCATTGTATTAATAACCACAAAACTTGCCAATCCAATTATAAAAACATAAACTATATTGTAAATGTTTTTGGCTAATTCCAGCCAGGGAATCAGCCCACCGGTTGCATACCAAGGTATTACAGCATATTTATTAGCTGTATTATTTTCAGCCAGTAATTGATTGACAGGAGAAACTATCTGAGCAGTAAGGTCTCTGTCCTCTGCTACCAGCAATAGTTCAGTTGCCATATTATCCATATAAAGGAGATATTGTGCTCTATCCAGAGGAAGATAAAAGAGTTTTTCATTTACAAGCTTTAAATTACTCTCAATACGTCCTACAATTTTAAAGGTAGCACCTTTAAATGAATTAAAAGAAGTATTATACATAATGGTAACTTTATCTCCCACATTTTTATTTAAGTCCTGTAAGAGCTGGCTGCCCATAATTACTTCCATTTTACCTTCTTTAACCATTCTACCTTCTACCAGTTTATCATCAAGACGGGTAAATTCTACTTCCTTTTTGGCCTTTACTCCCCAGCCCATCATCTCTACCAGTTCATCACCTGTACTTGCCGCTCCCCCAAATTTAAGACGGGGAACTACCATTTTAACATTATTAATTTCATTCAACTCAGCCATCATATTATCAATACCTTTACCCCTAAATCCATCAACTGGATAATTAAGGGACAGGAGGCGTTCTTTTTGCTCATATTTGTTATCAATAATTCTAATATGTCCCGAGTTATACTGAATATAATCAGCATAAGTTGAATTAATCATACCTGTAATTAAACCCCGGGCAAAGACTACAACAATTATAGAAACCACAATAGCTGCTATGGAAACAGATGTCCTCAATTTATGTCTAAATAAATTTTTAAAAGATAATTTTATCAAATAACTCATGTTAACACCTCCTAGCGATGATATATTGCTTTTACCGGGTCTTTATGCGATGCCCAGTATGATGGAAATATACTGGAAACAAATGATACTATAACAGAAAAGAAAAAGACAAATATAAATGCCGGCAAATCCCATACTCCGTATATTTTCCCCAGAATGGGGACCCCAAAAGTGGACATATCCATATCAACAAGAGCAGTAAAATCAATACCGTATTTAATTTGCAGGCTTATAGCTATAGCACCGATAAAACAGCCAGCTAAACCACCTATTATACCGATTCCGGTTGCTTCCAGGACAAAAGTGAAAATAATTTCTTTTTCCTGAAGTCCCAGAGCCTTCATCATCCCAATCTCTTTCATTCTCTCTAATGCTGATAAAATTACAGTATTTATTATTCCCAGTGCTGCCATTAATAAAATAATCCCCATTAACGCCTGGTTACCTCCCTGTTTGGCTTTAGTTAATTTTACCTCAGCCAGGTTATTCCAGGGAATAGTTTTAAATGATGTTCCAATTTCCCCCGACAAATTTTCAGCAACCCCTGCTGCCTTATTTTTGTTGTTCAGATTAACTATCAGATGGCTTATCTGATCATCTACATTCAAAGCTTGCTGAGCAATATCCAGTGGTACATAGACCACATTTTGGTTTACATTGGGGTTGGGTGTGTTAAGTAAACCGCCGATTTCTGCTTCAATGGTATTAAAAGTATCTTCCTTTGTTCTGATCAAAAATGTAACATGATCACCATAATTAAGTTCCATTAAATCTGCCAGCTTTTCCCCCATAACAACTTTATATTCATCAGGCTCAAACATCGAACCTGCAACAAAATGTTCCTCCAGTTTAAATAAATTAGTAGCAGAATAAGGATTAATACCTTTAACCATCACCGGCAATTCATCAATCCCATTATTTAAGCGGGCGCCAAATATAAGCTGACCGGTCATCTCTGTAAATCCTTCACTGTTTTCTATTTTTGAAATTAACTGCTTATCAAGAGAAAAAAGATTATCAAGAGGCATTTCCTCCCTTTCCTGCCAGTAAGCACTTTTTACTACCTGTAAATGCCCGGATTCAAAATCAATTACATTGCGGTATGCCATCTCATTCATACCCATTAACAGTGAATTTGAAAACAAATAAAAAAATATGGCCAATGAAATAACTGCAGCAGTAATTATAGTCCTCTTTTTATGACGCAATAAATTCTTAAAGGCCAGCTTAATCAGAAACATTTTTAGCTTTCCTCCTCTCATCATTCGTAATCTGCCCATCTTTGATTTCTATTAACCTGCGCGCATAATCCATTACCTGTGGGTCATGAGTGGAGAAAATAAAGGTTGTATTAAGTTCCTGATTCACCTTAACCATAACCTCAAGAACTTCTTCACCGGTTTTAGAATCCAGGTTAGCAGTAGGTTCATCAGCTAAAACAAGTCTGGGTTCTTTAACAAGGGCTCTGGCAATAGCGACCCTCTGTTTTTGGCCACCTGATAGTTCATTAGGCTTGCGGTCTTCAAGCCCCTTCAAACCAACTTCATCCAGTACATCATATACTTTTTCTTTTATTTCCTGTTTGCT
>CAYRVO010000083.1:0-6291 GCA_964427565.1 uncultured Halanaerobiales bacterium
CCTCCACTGGTAATTAACCAGCATCCTGCCCTCTGGAGCTCGGACTTTCCTCAACAGATTTATGTGTTACGATCATCTGCTCTACTTATTATGGACAAATTCTCCATTTTTAGTATACCATTCGACATTTTTCATGTCAAGATATTTTTTTATATTTCTAACCAGGGATTTGTATTAATCTCTGATTTTATTATATCAGTATTGTCAAGTTTTTTACTGAGATATTCAGCCAATAGTTCTTTAACAATTATCTCAGTTTTATAATGCCCAGCATCAATGAGGTTTAAACCAATGGCCTCTGCTCTTTGCGCTTCGTGAAATTTTACATCACCAGTAATGTATAAATCCGCTCCTGCATATTTAGCGGTTTCAATATAATCACTACCAGCACCTGTACAGAATGCAATTTTTTTTACCTCTTCCTTAACATTACCCAACATATGAAAAGTCTTTAACTGTAGCTTTTCTTTTATTCTCTTTATAAATGTTTCTAAACTTAATTTTTTTTCTAATTCTCCAATTCTACCTATACCAATTTTTTCTTGCTTATTACTCAGTGGATAGAGATCATAGGCAATATCTTCATAGGGGTGAACATCATATAATTCCCGCAAAACTCTGTCTAATCTATCTTCTGTTACAATTGTTTCAAATTTAATTTCCTGGATATTGTTCATTTCTTCTTTTTTCCCACGATAGGGATTACTTTCTGATAGTGGTTTGAATGTACTTTTACCCTCTGTAGAAAAGGAAGAATGGCTGTAATTACCTATTTTACCTGCTCCTTTTGCAAACATAGTCTGTGTAACTTCTTGATAATGGTCCTGGGGAATATAAACAGCTAATTTGTAAGATTTTTTTACCTCTGTTACTTTTAAGGGAACTATGTCTTCTATTCCCAATAAGCAGGCAAAATAGTCATTTAAACCCCCTCGAGCAATATCTAAATTTGTATGAGCAGAATAAATTGCAATTTTGTTATTGACAGCATTTATTATTAATTTACCTATTTTATTATCTTTATTTATAGATTTCAATCCATTGAAAATAAGTGGATGATGAGATATAATCAATTCACAATTTTTCTTTATTGCTTCCTCTACAACAGCTTCTGTTACATCAAGAGTCACCAAAATATTATTTACTTTTTGAGAACTATCACCAATCTGCAAACCCACATTGTCCCAATCACAGGCAAGATAATGGGGGGCTAATTTTGACATCTCATAAATAGCTTGCTGCACATTGATCATTTTAATACATCCTTTCTTCTCTTTTATCATTGGAAACAAAAACTATAATATTTTACTATTAATTTATTTAAGCAACTGAAATAGAAAAAACAACTATATTCCCTATTTAAAAAACAAAAACCCTGTTCTCGGGGAACAAGGTCAACTAACAAATTTGGTGGGCCCACCAGGACTCGAACCTAGGACCAATCGGTTATGAGCCGATTGCTCTGCCAACTGAGCTATGGGCCCTTTGACAAGTTTTTATCTCATGACGCAGGAACTATTATATGACAATAAACAGATAAGGTCAATCTTTTATATGCTTATATAGTATTGATTATTATAAATTATAGCTTTAAAACTTTCTTATACTCCTTTATACTCAGTCTAAATAATCTTTTAACTTTTTGCTGCGACTTGGATGACGTAATTTTCTTAAAGCCTTAGCTTCAATCTGTCTAATTCTTTCCCGTGTTACCCCAAATTCTTTACCTACTTCTTCCAGGGTTCTTGGTCTACCATCTTCTATTCCAAATCTAAGTTCCAGTACCCTTTTTTCTCTATCTGTTAGTGTATCAAGTACATCATCCAACTGTTCTTTCAATAAAATGTAGGAAGCTGCTGAAGCCGGTGCTGGAGCATCTTCATCCTCTATAAAATCACCAAGATGACTATCTTCTTCTTCCCCAATTGGTGTTTCCAGAGAAACAGGTTCCTGTGAAATTTTCATAATTTCTCTGACCTTATCTGCCGATAAATCCATTTCTTCACCTATTTCTTCCGGTGTTGGTTCTCTTCCTTTTTCCTGTAATAGCTGTCTGGATACTCTTATCAATTTATTGATTGTTTCAACCATATGAACAGGTATACGTATAGTCCTTGCCTGATCAGCTATAGAACGGGTTATTGCCTGCCTTATCCACCAGGTAGCGTAAGTACTAAATTTATAACCTTTAGTATAATCAAATTTTTCAACAGCTTTCATCAAACCCATATTACCTTCCTGAATCAAATCCAGAAATAACATACCTCGACCTACATATTTTTTAGCAATACTAACAACTAATCTTAAATTGGCTTCAACCAGTTCACGTCTTGCTGAATCATCTTCCTGTTCTATTCTTTTGGCAAGTTCAACTTCTTCTTCAGCAGTAAGTAAATCAACTTTACCTATTTCTTTAAGATACATACGTACAGGATCATCTATACCAACACCCTGAGGAACACTTAAATCAAGCCCATCATCTTCTTCATCTTCATCTTCATCCTGATCATCATCTTCTTCAACTATATCTATATTTTCATCACTAAAAATATCATAGATATTTTCTATTTCTTCAGAATCCAGTTCAACTTCCTCTAAGGCATCCATGATTTCAGTATAGGTTAATTGACCTTCATCTTTACCTTTTTTAACCAGCTTTTCAACTTTTTTGCGTATCTCAGTATCTATCTCAGCCATTAATATCCCCTCCTTTCTTCTGTAACGGTACTAATCGCTGAAAATCAGTTAGTAATTTATTAAGTCCCGTAAGGTTAAATTCATTTTTTGCCTGCAAATTTTTATAGATATTAATTTTTTTCTCTCTTACTTTATCTGTTTTTATTTTTTTTATCCATCTATCAAGTACATTATTACTTATGTTCTGTTTTTCTTCAACAGTCAATTGCATTAATTTATTCTTTACATTTTTGTCAGATATATCATCAACCAATTTATCTATATCCTGCTGATTATTAGTCCATAATATTTCAGCAAGTATCTGGTTTTTTTTATCAAAATCAGTAGGATTAACTCTTTCTATAATTTCTTTTCTTTTATTAATATTATCTATGAATACCTTCAGTATTTTTTCCTGAACTTTATTTACACTATAAACGGTATTTTTATTATTATCATTTTTATAGTTTTTATCCTTATTTTTATGCTTTTTTAACTGTCCCTTTAATAATTCCTCTTCTATATTTATTGTATCAGCTATTTTCTCCAAATATACTTTTCGCTCAATAGGATCATCAATATTTTCCAGTAATTTGATAAATTTCTTGACCAGGTTTAATTTTATTTCCGGGTCTGTTATATCATAACCATTTATAATACTATCGATCTTATAATTTATTAAACTCTTGGCATTATTTTTTCTTTCTAAAAAAGCTTCTTTACCTTTATCTCTAATAAAATCATCAGGATCCATATCAACAGGCAAATCTATAACTTTTACAGTAAGACCTGCATTTTTTAAAATATCTAAACCCCTCATAGTTGCCCTGCTACCAGCAGCATCTCCATCATATGATATATAAACAGTTGATACATATCTCTTCAATAATTTAGCCTGTTCAGAGGTTAATGCCGTCCCTAAAGAAGCAATTGTACTACTCAAACCTTCCTTATGAGCACTTACAACATCTGTATATCCTTCCATGATTATTGCACTATCTGTTTTTCTAAATTTCTTACGTGCACGGTTTAAACCATAAAGAGTAGATCCTTTTTTATATATTATAGTATCGGGAGAATTTAAGTATTTAGGTCCTTCTGTATCACTATCCGGAAGAATCCGTCCCCCAAAAGCAATAACTTCACCCCTAATATTCAAAATAGGAAACATAATCCTTGTCCTAAATCTATCATAATAACTACCATTCTTAGATTTCAATACTAAACCAGCTTCAATTAGTTGATTTTTATCATAACCTCTGCTGATCAAAAACTTAAATAAGGAATTCCATTTACCGGGTGCATAACCGAGAAAAAAATTTTCTATATCTTCTTCTGTAAACCCTCGCTGCTGGAGATAAGCAACTGCCTTTTTACCAACATCTTCTTCTAATAATAAATAATGATAAAAACGGGCGGAAAGTTTATAAAGTTTAAAAAAACGTTCACGCTTTTTGTTTACTTTCTTTTTATATTTACTCTGATTTGGCAATTCCAGGCCCGCTCTCCGGGCAAGTATTTTTAAACTCTCATAGAAAGTAATATTTTCAATATCCATTAAAAAATTAAAAACATCCCCACCTGCATTACAACCAAAACAATAATAAAACTGATTTTCAGGATTTACAGTAAAGGAAGGTGTCTTTTCCTGATGAAATGGACATAATCCTTTATAATTTTTACCGGCTTGTTTTAAATCTACATATTCA
Source organism: uncultured Halanaerobiales bacterium (assembly GCA_964427565.1). Taxonomy (GTDB): domain Bacteria; phylum Bacillota; class Halanaerobiia; order Halanaerobiales; family JADQBU01; genus CAYRVO01. The sequence goes on from CAYRVO010000083.1 coordinate 4,386, forward strand.
GATATTATATCTACTATATCAATATTTTCTTTTACTTTTTCAGCAAAATCACGAGAATTACGGTTCATTTCTATCCTTCCTTTTATTATAATTCTCTATAGCCCAAAAAATTCCTGCCCATTTATTTTAGACATCTTTATCAATAATTCACTAACAAATGCAAAAATCCTGCAAAAAGCCAAAATAAATTTTAATAACCAGGAGTAGGAATAAATAATTCTCTACCCTTTCTTATTGCATAACGATCTGTCATACCTGCTATATAATCTATTACAATTTGTTCTGAATCAAAGCAGGAATACTCTCTTGGTATTTTTTCAATATTATTAAGATAATAATTAAATAAAATTTTTAACAACCTTTTCGCTTTTTGCTCTTCTGTCTTGGCTCCAGAACCGATATAAACTTTTGCAAATAAAAAATTCCTCAGATTACCTGTAGCTTTCTTTATTTTTGAACTCCGACAAATTTGTTGTTTATTCATACTCGTATTTATCAAATCTCTAACCATTGTATCAATTCTCTGTGAATGAGTTTTACCCAATATTTTTAGAGGTTCCTCCGGTAGGTCATCTTTTCGAATAATATTAGCCCTCAGGGCATCATCAATATCATGATTTATATAAGCAATACGGTCAGCTATCCTCACAATTTGACCTTCCATTGTTTTCGGAATATCATCACCTGTATGATTCCTGATTCCATCCCTTACTTCCTGTGAAAGATTTAAACCCCATTTATTCTTATCTTTTTTTTCTAGATGATCTACTACCCTCAAACTCTGAATGTTGTGTGAAAAATTACGCGAACTTACTTCATTAAGTACCTGTTCACCAGCATGGCCAAATGGAGTATGTCCTAAATCATGTCCCAGAGCAATAGCTTCTGTTAAATCTTCATTTAGCTTTAGACCCCGGGCAGCAGTCCTTGCGATCTGAGCAACTTCCAGGGTATGTGTTAATCTTGTCCGGTAATGGTCACCTTCCGGTGATATAAAAACCTGTGTTTTATGTTTAAGCCTTCTAAATGCTTTGGAATGTATAATTCTATCCCGATCCCTCTGAAAAATTGTCCGAATATCACAGGGAGTCTCCCGATATTTTCTTCCCTTTGAGTCTCGACTGAGTGTGGCAAACCTTGACAGATAATCTTCCTCCCAATTCTCTGTCCGATCTCTTAACATATTTTTCACCCCAGTTATAAAATTTATAAAAAATCAAAGAAGAGTCCATACAGTTGAATTTGTATGGACCCTCCTTATTACTTTAATAGTAATTTTTATTTTATCTAGGATCTTCTATCTGAGCCTGGGCAGCTGCTAATCTGGCAATTGGTACCCGATACGGTGAACAGGATACATAATTTAACCCTGCTCTATGACAGAATTTAACCGAACTGGGTTCTCCACCATGTTCCCCACAGATACCCACTTTTAGATCTGAACGAGTCGAACGACCTTTTTTAACACCCATTTCAACTAACTGACCGACACCATTTTGGTCAAGTACCTGGAAAGGATTTTTAGGTAGAATTTCATCTTCCAGATAATGAGCAAGGAATTTACCTTCTGCATCATCACGACTAAAACCAAATGTTGTCTGTGTCAAATCATTGGTACCAAAGGAGAAAAATTCAGCTTCTTCTGCTATTTTATCTGCAGTTAAAGCAGCTCTCGGTAATTCAATCATAGTACCAATAGTGTATTCAAGCTCTACCCCTGATTCTTCAATTACAGTTTCAGCAATCTCAGCAGCATTTTCTTTTAAAGGTTTTAATTCATTTATATGACCCACAAGTGGAATCATAACTTCAGGACTTACTTTCTTACCTTCTGCTACCAGTTCACAGGCGGCTTCAAAAATAGCAGTTACCTGCATATCATAAATTTCTGGATAGGTAATACCCA
>CAYRVO010000084.1:0-6278 GCA_964427565.1 uncultured Halanaerobiales bacterium
AGTGTCCTTTATAAATGATAACTAATGTAAATATATTTGTCAAAAAAAAGATAAAAGAAATGTCAAAAATACTTGACAACTAACCCCACTCCATGTATAATTATAGAAAATAAATAAATATTTATAAATATCAATGAGGAAGAGAGTAAGATATTATTTATATTAAGCGAGCCGGAAAATGGTGGAAGTCCGGTATATAAATCTATCTGAATCGCGCTTCTAAGATACTATTATGAATTTAGTAGTAATAGTCGACTGACCTGCGTTAAAGGAAGAGTGGATATGTAATTATATGTCAATAAGAGTGGTACCACGGATAAACATTCGTCTCTGAATAGGAGACGTTTTTTTTATAAGTTAATTTATAAGCTTATAACCTCCTCCATAATAATAGATTAGCTAACTGGTACTGTTACTGTATTTGATTTATATAATTTCATATCAACAGGAGTGGTAACGCGGTATGCCCGTCTCTATAATAGAGACGGGCATTTTTTTATATGTAAGTCAAGAAAGTGTTAATTAATACTGGCAATATTTATAAATGAAAGGGGATAAGATAAATTATGACAGCCTTACTTGTCCTGGAAGATGGAAGAGTTTTTAAAGGGGAATTGCTTGGTAAAAATGGTACCACAACAGGTGAAATAGTTTTTAACACCAGCATGACCGGTTATGAAGAAATATTAACTGATCCTTCCTATAGGGGACAACTGGTAACATTAACTTATCCACTTATAGGTAATTATGGAATAAATGGTAGTGATAATGAATCATATAAATCACATTTATCAGGCTTAATAATTAAAGAGTTATGTAAAACTCCAAATCACTGGCAGTCAGATAATAATTTAAATGGATATTTACAAAAAGAAGGAATAGTTGGCATAACTGATATTGATACCAGAGCACTAACACGTCATATCAGAAAAAAGGGATGTATGCAGGGTATAATATCTTCAGAAATCATGGATACCGAAAAATTAATAGAAAAAATGAAGAATAAAAAGAAAACAGATGAGAAATTAGTTGAGGAAGTAAGTATGGAAAAGATAACAAAGTATTCTGGTGATAGCCCCCGGATAATTATTATGGATTTTGGAGTTAAATATAATATAATCCGTAGTTTCCAAAAATTAAATGCAGAACTTATTACAGTTCCTTATAATACAAAGGCTGATCAAATCAGGAGTCTTAAACCCGATGGTATCTTGTTGTCAAATGGCCCGGGTGATCCTCGTGATTTGCCAGAAGTAGTAGCAGAAATCAAAAAATTAATAAATACTGTTCCGATTTTTGGTATTTGCCTTGGTCATCAGTTGTTAGGGATGGCTCTGGGTTGTAAAATATACAAGTTAAAATTTGGTCATCATGGTGGTAATCATCCTGTTAAAGATTTATATACAGGTAGAATAAAAATAACAAGTCAAAACCATGGTTATGCTATAGAAAAAAATAACATGTCCTGCGGACTAAATATTTCACATATGAATCTAAATGATGGTACTATTGAGGGAATATCACACAGAAAGTACTCCTGTTTTTCTCTACAGTATCATCCGGAAGCTGGACCAGGACCCAATGATTCAAACACTATTTTTTCATACTTTATAGACGTAATAAAATCTGGAGGGAAAATGAGATGCCACTCAGAAAAGATATACAAAGTGTCCTCGTAATTGGTTCAGGTCCAATTATAATAGGTCAGGCTGCAGAGTTTGATTATTCTGGGACTCAGGCCTGTAAAGCTTTAAAGGAAAAAGGAATGCAGGTAATATTAGTAAACAGTAATCCGGCTACAATTATGACTGATAATAATGTTGCAGATAAGGTCTATATAGAACCTATAACAGTAGAGTATGTGACAAAGATTATTACTAAAGAACAGCCTGATGGCTTATTACCTACACTTGGAGGTCAAACAGGATTAAATATGGCAGTAGAACTGGCCGAGAAGGGTGTTTTAAAAAAATGGGGAGTAAAATTACTGGGAACTGATCTTGAAGCTATTGAAAAAGGAGAAGATAGATTTCAATTCCGTAAGCTACTGCAAGATTTAGGTGAACCCCTAATTGAAAGTGAAATTATTACTGAATATGAACAGGTAGTGGACTTTGTTGACAAAAATGGTTTGCCGATAGTAGTAAGACCGGCCTATACAATGGGGGGTAGTGGAGGGGGAATAGCTAAAACTGAAGCTGAATTGAAGGATATTGTTGAAACTGGTCTAAAAAGGAGTAGAATAAATCAGGTATTAATAGAGAAGAGTGTTACGGGCTGGAAAGAGATTGAATATGAAGTGATTAGAGATAAAGCTGACAACTGTATTACAGTCTGTAATATGGAGAATATTGATCCGGTTGGTATTCATACCGGTGACAGTATTGTAGTTGCCCCCAGTCAGACTTTAACAGATAAAGAATATCACCTGTTAAGGAATGTATCACTAAAGATAATCAGGGCCCTGAATATTGAAGGGGGATGTAATATACAGTTTGCCCTTAATCCTGAAAGCAGAGAATATTATATTATAGAAGTTAACCCCCGGGTTAGCAGATCCAGTGCTCTTGCTTCCAAGGCAGCAGGTTATCCCATAGCAAGGGTTTCAGCCCAGATTGCACTTGGTCTTCATCTGGATGAAATAAAAAATCCTATAACCGGTAAAACTTTTGCCTGTTTTGAACCAGCCCTTGATTATGTTGTCTGTAAGATTCCTCGTTGGCCGTTTGATAAATTTAAGAAAGGTGACAGAGATTTAGGTACTCAGATGAAAGCTACCGGTGAAGTAATGGCTATAGGTAGAAACTTTAATGAATCTTTTCTTAAAGCACTTGCTTCACTCGATTTGAAATTACCTACTATTGAAAAAGAATTTGCCCATAGTCAGATAAAAGATGAAATATTACAGAAAGAAGATGGAAGAATTTTTGCAGTATTACAGGCTCTTTATAACAATATATCTCCTGAAGAAATACATGACTGGACTGCTATTGATCTTTTCTATTTATATAAATTGCAAAACATAACAGAGATGATCAAAGAATTAGAAGTTGGTAAAGGTCAGTTAAATCGACTTATATTAAAGGCTAAAAATCATGGTTTCAGTGATAAAATGATAGGAAAATTGGTCAACAAAAGTGAACAGGAAATAAGGGGTTTGCGTCTTAAGGCTGGATGTGAAGCGGTATTTAAGATGGTGGATACCTGTGCATCTGAGTTTTCCGCTGAAACACCTTATTACTATTCAACATATGAATCAGAAGATGAAGTAGAGCTAAATAAAGGTAACAAAGTACTGGTTGTTGGTTCAGGGCCAATCCGTATTGGTCAGGGAATAGAATTTGATTATTGTAGTGTTCATGCTGTTAATGCCCTTAAAAAACAGGGAACAGAAGCCATTATAGTAAATAATAATCCGGAAACAGTAAGTACTGATTTTGATACTGGTGATAAATTATATTTTGAGCCATTGACAGCAGAGTATGTTCTTAATATTATTAAGAGAGAGAATGTAAAAGATGTTATATTACAGTTTGGTGGTCAGACATCACTTGCTCTAGCTGAACCACTGATAAAAGAAGGAATAAATGTATTAAGTACTGATCTTAGCGGTTTAAATCTGGCTGAGGATAGAGAACAATTTAATTCCTTATTTGCCGGTACTGATATAACTGTACCGGCCGGGGATACTGCTTGTAATATAGAACAGGCTCTAAAAATAACAGATGATCTGGGATATCCCGTTCTGGTTAGGCCTTCTTTTGTTCTTGGTGGACGGGGAATGGAGATAGTTTATAATAACCGTGAACTCAAATTATATCTGCAGGAGGCCATAAAAATATCTCCTGATTATCCTGTATTGATTGATCGTTTTATAGAGGGTAAGGAAGTAGAAGTTGATGCTATTACAGATGGTAGCGAAATATTGATACCGGGAATTATGGAACATATAGACAGGGCAGGTGTTCATTCTGGCGATAGTATGGCAATTTATCCGGCTCAGAGTTTAAATAAGAATATAAGAAAAATGCTTGTAGAACATACAGAGCATATTGCCCGTAAACTTAAAACCAGAGGATTAATAAATATTCAGTTTGTTATAGATGATAAGGATAATATATATGTTATTGAAGTTAACCCCCGGGCCAGCAGGACTGTTCCTATATTATCTAAGGTAACAGGTGTACCCATGATTGATTATGCTGTGAGAATTATGCTTGGTGAGAATCTGGCTGATATTACAGATGCCAGGGGATTAATGCCTCCTTCAAAACTGGTATCAATAAAAATTCCTGTATTTTCTTTTGATAAATTACCGGGAGTAGATGTTTATCTAAATCCGGAAATGAAATCAACAGGTGAAGTACTGGGGACAGATATTAACCTTAAAAAAGCGGTTTATAAAGGATTGAAAGCCCTTGATTTTGAAATCAGTCCGGGTAAAAAAGTACTGTTTTCACTTGCAGAGAGAAATTATGTTGAAGGTTTTAAACTGGCAGAAAAAATTAAAGAACAGGGGTATATAATACTTGCTACTATATATACAGCTGATTACTTTAAAGAAAGGGGGCTGAAAGTAGATTTGATTACTGCTCCAATCCAGTCTCTAAAATCTGGAGATATTGATATGATAATAAATACCCCTGATATTACTGCTAAGAGCAGAAATACTGACATAGATGGATTTAATTTAAGACGTAAAGCTGTGGAATATGGAATACCCTGCTATACTTCCCTTGGAAGTGTAGAAGTTATCTTTGATTCTATTCATAAGATAGAGGATACTGATGTTTACAGTCTTGATGATTATTATAAAATATGAGAGGATGATAAAAATGAAAGAAGAAAATAATATCAACAAAATTTTACTTGCTTATTCAGGTGGTCTGGATACTTCGGTTTGTATTAAGTGGTTACAGGATAAATATGATGCTGAGGTTATAACATATTCTGCTAATGTTGGTCAGGGAACTGATTGGACTCAGGTAAGACAGAAGGCTCTGGATACAGGGGCAAGTGGTGTATATATTGATGACATTCAACAGGAATTTATAACAAATTATGCCTTTCAGGCACTTAAAGCTAATGCAATGTATGAAAATAAATATCCATTAGCTACTGCTCTGGCAAGACCATTAATAGTAGAAAAAATGGTTGAAGTTGCCAGAAAAGAAAATGTAGATGCCATAGCTCATGGTTGTACAGGTAAAGGTAATGATCAGGTTAGATTTGATGTATCGTTTCAGGCCCTTGTTCCTGATTTAAAAATTATTGCCCCCTTAAGAGAGTGGGAATTCAAATCAAGAGAAGAAGAAATAGAGTATGCAAAAGAAAATAATATTCCGGTCGAAGTAACAAAAGATAGTCCTTATAGTATCGATGCTAATATCTGGGGAATAGCAATAGAATGTGGTAAGCTAGAAGATCCGGCAGAAGAACCACCTGCTGATTCTTATCAATGGACAAAAAATCCTGAACTTGCTCCAAATAAACCCCTGGATTTAACAATAACATTTCAACAGGGAGTTCCTGTTAAGATAAATAATAAAATGCTTTCTCCGGTAGAATTGGTTAAACAATTAAATAGTATTGGTTCTGAACATGGAGTAGGAAGAATAGATATGGTTGAGAACAGACTGGTGGGTATTAAGTCTAGAGAAATATATGAAGCACCAGCGGCAACTATCTTAATAAAAGCCCATCAGGAACTGGAAGCACTCACACTTGCTAAAAATACAATGCATTATAAGAAACAGATAGAACAGAAATATGCAGAATTAACATATAATGGTTTATGGCACTCACCACTAAGAAAGGCACTGGATTCTTTTATTGATACAACTCAAGAAAGGGTTACAGGAGAGATACAGCTAAAATTATATAAAGGGCAGTGTATTGTTAGTGGTAGAAAATCTCCTTATTCACTTTATCAATATGATTTAGCCACATATGATGAAAATGATAGTTTTGAACATCAAGCTGCTATAGGTTTTATTAAACTATGGGGTCTACCAACAAAAGTGTATGCTGGAATAGGAAAGAAAAATGAAAAGATCTACTATGAGAATTTTTACAATTAAAAAGGATTATTCATTTCTCTCTAGAAATTATTAATATAAATAAAATTCAAAATGAAAAGGGGGTATGCGCTTTTATTTTTTAAAATATTTATTTATAAATATTTTTTGAAGAGGAGGGAAATGATATTATGAATAGTGAACAAGCAATTAATTTAACAGATAAGTATGGTGCTAAAAATTATCATCCTTTACCAATAG
>CAYRVO010000085.1:0-3323 GCA_964427565.1 uncultured Halanaerobiales bacterium
GATAATTATCAATATATATATTACTACAAAATAAATCTTCATTTATCTCCTGGGGATCATATTTTTCAAATAATTTTTTTGCAGTATCTATAATTTCTGCCCTACCACCATAATTAAAAGCAATATTTAATTGTAATCCATCATTATTCGCAGTTAAATCTTCAAGATTCAATATTTCATCTAATATAAATTTCGGCAATTCATTTCTACGACCAATTATTTTGATTACAACATTATTTTCAGCCAATTCATGTCCTTCTTTTTTAAGTGTTCGGGCAAATAACTTAAGTAAAAATTCCACTTCACTCTCAGGGCGTCTCCAGTTCTCTGTTGAAAATGCATATACAGTAAGACAGTATATATCCATTTCAGCTGCAACTTTAACTATAGATTTAAGGGTTTTCACACCCTGCTTATGACCATCTGTCCTTTGTAATCCTTTTTTTCGGGCCCATCTCCCGTTTCCATCCATAATTATCGCTATATGTGAAGGGTTTTTCATGAAAATTTTCCTCCTGGTTTTTAAAACTAATCACCCCCTCCTTGTCAATAATTAATAGAGGGGGGTAACCGCATTAATGATAATTTTCATAACTCCAGATAATTTTTAAATTTTTTTTGTCGACTTTTCTTATAAAAACAACTCTTTTTTTGCCACATCCATTATTACACCTCAAGGGAATATTTTCTATTGTTTTTATATGATATTTATTTAATTTTTTTTTTACATTTTTTAACTCAGAGGTCATAAATTGAATAAATTCAGACATACAATACTAGACCTCCATAATTTCTTCTTCTTTATTATCAACCAGTTCACTAATTTTATCAATATAATTATCTGTAATTTCCTGGATATTATCAAGTCCTCTGTGATAATTATCTTCAGATATATCTCCATTATCTTCCATCTTTTTTAATTCATCATTTGCATCATGGCGGATTTTTCTAATTACAATTCTTGCCTCTTCCGCTTTTTCATTTATAACCTTTACAAGTTCTTTTCTTCTTTCTTCTGTTAATTTTGGAATATTAATTCTAATAAGATTACCATCATTATTTGGTGTTAAACCTAGATTTTCTTTTAATATAGCTTTTTCTATATCTTCAATAACATTTTTATCCCAGGGCTCAATTACAAGTAATCTTGCTTCCGGAGCAACAACTTTTGCCATCTGTTGTAGTGGAGTTGCAGTACCATAATAATTAACTTTAATGTTTTCTACCAGTGATGGTCGAGCCCTTCCTGTTCTTACAGTATTAAAATCATTTTTAGCCGCTTCAATAGCTTTTTCCATTCTTTTTTCTGTTTTTTTAGTAACTCTTTCAATAATCAATTTTAATACCCCCTTTTTTAATGAACATATGTACCTATTTCTTCACCAAGAACAGCCCTTTTAATAACATTTTTTTCCTTCAAACCAAAAACTATCAGGGGAATATTATTATCCATACACAGGGAAACAGCTGTTGAATCCATTACCCCTAGTGATCTGTTTAAAACTTCAATATATGCCAGTTCCTTAAATTTAACCGCATCTGGATTTGATACAGGATCACTATCATATACACCATCAACATTTTTGGCCATTAATATTGCATCAGCTGAGATCTCAGCTGCCCTCAAAGCTGCGGTTGTATCAGTAGTAAAAAATGGATTACCAGTTCCTGCAGCAAATATCACTACTCTTCCTTTTTCCAGATGGCGGATAGCTCTTCTCCTAATATATGGCTCGGCTATTTGTCTCATCTCTATAGCTGATTGTACACGTGTTTCTTTTCCCAGCTTTTCTATAGCATCCTGCAAAGCTAAAGCATTTATTACAGTAGCCAGCATACCCATATAATCAGCAGTACCCCTATCCATTCCTTTTGCACTCCCTGCAATTCCTCTGAAAATATTTCCTCCCCCGACAACGATAGCCATTTCTACACCTGTTTCAGCAATTACTTTATTTATCTGGTTAGCAATCTCTTTTATTATTACCGGATTTATACCATAACTATTTTTCCCAGCTAACGCTTCCCCGCTTAATTTAAGTAAAATGCGAGAATATACTGGATTTTCTCCCATTTCTCCTACCTCCATATTTATTATTCTCTAAAAAATATATAATTCCTTTTAAATTTACTGTAAAAAAAGAGAACACTGGCAAGTGCTCTCTTTACAAAAAAAATTATTCTTTATTCATCTCAGACATTACTTCTTCAGCAAAGTCTTCTTTTTTAACTTCGATCCCTTCACCAATTTCGTAACGTACATATTTATTTATATCTATATCTTTATTATCAAGATAATCTCCTACACTAATATCCGTATCTTTAACATATGCCTGCTCCAGCAAACAAATCTGTGTATAGTACTTATCTATTTTTCCTTTTACTATTTGATCGATAATATGTTCCGGTTTACCTTCATTTATCATCTGTTCTTTGTATATCTTCTTTTCTTTAGCAATTGTTTCCTCATCTACATCTTCTCTTGCTAAAAAATCTGGATTACTTGCTGCAATATGCATGGCAACATTTTTGGCAACTTTTTGATTCTCGTCATTAAGTTCACCATCAACGTCTACAAGTACTCCAATTTTTCCACCTAAGTGGATATACTCCTGTAAAAATCCATCACTATTAAGTTTTTGAAAACGTCTCAGATTAATATTTTCACCTATATTTGCTATTGCTTCTTTAATAATAGTATTTACATCTTTATTTTCATCTTCATACCATTCTTCTGATAAAACTTCATCAACATCATCTTTATCTGTAGCCATTAAGTGTATAGAAATACTTTTAACCAGTTGCTTAAAACTATCATTTTTAGCAACAAAGTCAGTTTCACAATTAACTTCAGTGATTAGTCCCTTCTTTTTATCATCAGTTGTTACTACATTAACTTTCCCCTGAGCAGCAACACGTCCTGCTTTCTTAGCTGCATCCGCAATTCCTTTTTCACGCAAGTATTCTACAGCTTTTTCCAGGTCTCCATCCTTTTTAGTTAGAGCCTTTTTGCAATCAAGTACCCCAGCTCCAGTTCTTTCTCTTAATTCCTTAATATCTTTCATACTCATAAGTAATCACGCTCCCATTTCAAAAAAAGACGGCAGGCAAGATTTCTCTTACCCGGCGTCTCATTTTTTAATTTACTTATCTTGATTTTTGCTTTCTTCATCTTTATCTTTTTTTTCTGCTTGTTCTTGCATCTGCTCACCCTGTTTGCCGGCCAAAACAGCATCAGCTACAACCTTACTTATAAGCTTAACAGCCCTAATAGCATCATCATTTCCGGGAATTATATAATCTATTAAATCAGGATCACAATT
>CAYRVO010000085.1:3423-5841 GCA_964427565.1 uncultured Halanaerobiales bacterium
TTTTTAATAGTCTGGTAGTTTGTTAACATACCTCCCAGCCAACGTTCTTTAACATAAGGCATTCCACAGCGTTCAGCTTCGGTTTTAATGGTTTCCTGGGCCTGTCTTTTTGTACCCACAAATAAGATTTTCTTATTTTTAGCAGCCATTTCTTTAACAAATTCATAGGCTTTATCAATTAATTTTACAGTCTGCTGCAGGTCTATAATATAAATTCCATTTCTTTCTGTAAAAATATATTCTTCCATTTTGGGATTCCATCTTCTTGTCTGGTGTCCAAAATGTACACCTGACTCAAGTAACTGTTTCATATTTACCACTGACATAACTTGCACCTCCTTTCCTGGTTGTTCCTCCGCCCGTTTCAGCCCCTAACATATAATAAATGTATATGTATCAAAGTAAGGTAACTTTGATTCACAACTGTAATAATCTTACAGCACCAGTGACAGAGTCCACAGACGTGTGTATTTTTTATCATTAGGTAGTATACCACATTTATATATATTTATCAATAAAAATTATCTGAATCTTACAGTGTTTTTAACATATTTAATAAAAATTTAAACCCTCCTGTCCACTAAGAGGGCTGAAAGACAATAATTTTTTATACCTTTAATTTTTCAAGTTCTTCAAGCAAATAATCATTTAAAACTTTAATATATGTCCCCTTCATACCCAGTGACCTTGATTCAATAACACCTGCACTTTCAAATTTCCTTAAAGCATTAACAATAACCGATCTAGTAATTCCTACTCTATCAGCAACTTTACTGGCTACAAGTAAACCTTCTTTTCCATCAAGTTCTTCAAAAATATGTTCGATAGCCTCCAGTTCAGAATAGGAAAGAGTATCTATAGCTATCTGGACAGCTGCTTTTTTACGGGCTTCTTTTTGTATTTTTTCTGTACGAGAACGTAAGATCTCCATTCCCACTACTGAAGCTCCATATTCAGCAAGTATTAAATCATTATCAATAAATTCTTCATCATAACGAGCCAATACCAGAGTTCCCAGTCTATCTCCACCTCCGATAACGGGTACAATTGTGGTTAATTTATTTTCATATAAACAATTTTCTTCTTTGGTAAATACACATTTTCCTTCTTTTTGTTTTATATTAGCTCTTGTTTCATTAATCTCCATCAATCCTTCATTATAATCAGCTGGAAAACGACTTTCTGATATAACTTTTTCTTCCATTATTGAACATTCAAAATCATCCAATAGGCTATAACCAAGAATTTTTCCTTTTTTACTGGCAATATATATATTACACTTTACAGCCTCTTTTAATACTCTGGCCATATCAGAAAAATCAACTGGTTTTCCTCCAGTTCTCTGTAATAATCTGTTAATTTTACGACTTTTTTCTAATAAATTACTCATTTTAATTACCTCCAGTTAAAGAATATATTTACTAAGATCTTTGTTTTGCACTACATCTGCAAGTTGTTCTCGTACATAATTAACATCAATAATAAATTCGCTACTTTCAATCTCAGGAGCTTTAAATGATAATTCTTCCAGTAGTTTCTCCATTATTGTATGTAATCTACGAGCCCCAATATTTTCTGTTTGTTCATTTACATCAAAAGCAAATTTTGCTATCTCATTTATAGCTTCTTCTGTAAAATCTATTTCAATGCCCTCAGTCTCCATTAATGCTGAATATTGTTTTGTCAGAGCATTTTTTGGCTGTAACAATATTTCTTTAAAATTTTCCTTGGATAAATTCATAAGCTCAACTCTAATAGGAAAACGTCCCTGTAGTTCAGGAATTAAATCAGAAGGATTTGAAACATGAAAAGCACCAGCTGCAATAAATAATATATGATCTGTTTTTACTGCACCATGTTTTGTATTTACTGTAGATCCTTCTACAATAGGTAAAATATCTCTTTGTACACCTTCTCTAGAAACTTCCGGTCCTGAACCTGATTCACGACCTGCAATTTTGTCAATTTCATCAAGAAAGACAATTCCATCATTTTCTACTTTTTCAATCGCTTCTGATCTTACTTCATCCATATCAATTAATTTCTGTGCTTCTTCATCTTTTAATATTTCTCTTGCTTCTTCTACTGTCACCTTCCTTTTCTTTTTTTTGGAAGGCATAAAATTACCAAGAATATCCTGGAAATTCACACCCATTTCTTCCATACCCGACCCAGAAAATACTTCCATCATCTGAGGGGAATTTTCTTCAACTTTTATTTCAATTATTCGTTCTTCCAGTTGACCATCCGCAACTTTTTCCTTTAATTTCTTTCTTCTTTCCCTAAGTCTATCATAATTTTCATTTTTTTCTTCTTGTTCTTCATTCATCAAAAAACCAAAGGGACTTTTTTTCTTCTTACCCGGTAAAGGTAAAATATTATCAACAATTCTATTTTCAGCTAATTTATAAGCTTTAT
>CAYRVO010000085.1:5851-6262 GCA_964427565.1 uncultured Halanaerobiales bacterium
AGCTTTATCTTCAACTTCTTTCATTTTTTCTGTCTTTATCATTCTTATTGCTGTTTCCACAAGATCTCTAACTATTGATTCTACATCTCGTCCTACATAACCAACTTCAGTAAATTTTGTTACTTCAATTTTTATAAATGGAGATTCAGCAATTTTTGCTAATCTACGTGCTATTTCAGTTTTACCAACACCGGTAGGACCAATCATTAAAATATTTTTGGGTACAACTTCTTCTTGCATTTCACCCTTTATCTCTTTTCTTCTATATCTGTTACGTAAAGCTATAGCTACTGATTTTTTAGCTTTCTCCTGTCCAACTATATAATTATCAAGTTTTTCAACAATTTGAATTGGTGTTAACTTGTCTTTCATAATTGCCCCCTATATTTCCTCTACATTTATATTACTATT
>CAYRVO010000086.1:0-6224 GCA_964427565.1 uncultured Halanaerobiales bacterium
TTTCTCTGGAAGAGGTTGCTGAATTAACAGAATATTTGCCGGAAAAAGGTCCTATTATTATTGGTGAATCGGCTACAAAGATTATAGAAGGTGAACCCTTTACCCATCCCTATATATTTTCTATCCTTACTACTATCCGCAAAAAATGGCCACAGAGAAAAATAAAAATAACTACTAATGGTAGTTTATTAACAGAAAAAAATATAAAAAAGCTTTCACAACTGGGTAATGTAAAATTAAATATATCTATAAACTGTTCTACACCTCAGGAAAGAACTACTTTAATGTCCGACAAAAATCCGCAAACAGTATTTACTGCTCTTGAATTTCTGGACAAATATAATATATCCTATGAGGGAAGCATTGTTGCTTTACCTCATATTATGGGCTGGGAAAGTATAGCAGGTACTGTTTCCCTGCTGGCAAAGTATAAAACGCAAACTGTCAGGATATTTTTGCCCGGTTTTACCCGTAAAACTCCATCCCGATATCATTTCACTTCTGCTTTATACAGCAGATTGGCAAAATTTACAGAAAAATTGAATAAAGAATATGCTCTTCCCCTTATTTTAGAGCCCCCTATTTTGGACGATTTTATTGTACGTATAATAGGTGTTATCAATAATACAGTAGCAGCTGAAACCAGTATAAAAAAGGGTGATATTATTACAGAAATAAACGGTAATCAACCTTTAACCCGGGTAGAAGCATTTAATAAACTTGATAATTGTAGTTTTGCAGACTTAACTATAAGACGTAATAAAAAATTATTTACCTATCAGTTGCGGAAAAGTAAATATGAAAAAACAGGTATTGTCCTTAATTATGATCTGAATCCGGTAACGATAGAAAGAATTAAAAATATAATTAAGCAGACAGAAGCTGAAAATATTGTTATAATAACTTCTTTACTTGCTTATAAATTGATAAAGAAAATGGTTGCTGTAATTACAAAAGATATAGATAATAAAAATATTATAGTCAGAGCCGTAAAAAACAATTATTTCGGTGGGTCAATCAAGTCAGCAGGTTTATTAGTTAATGATGATATTATTAATTCATTAGAAAAATTAGATCTAACATTAAAATCGCAGTTAATAATTTTGCCGGGTATAATTTACGACATTTATGGAAAAGATTTAACTGGAAGCAGTTATCAGCAGTTTAAAAAACTATTTTCAGCAAATATAGAGCTAATAAACTGAAAAAAGTAGATAATGGAAGATTAAACCAGTATTACAGAGCTTATTAGATATCAGGGGCAATATAACCATTTATTAATAAATTACCAAACTTGATTTTAAAATAATACTTAGATATTATTAATATAGTAATTATTAGCACTCGACTTTAATGAGTGCTAATAAAAAAATAGATAAAAATATAAAGGGGGTAAATATAATATGAATCTTAAACCATTAGGTGACAGATTAGCAGTTAAATATGTAGAAACTGAAGAAAAAACAGAAAGTGGTATTGTTCTTCCCGATACTGCCAAGGAGGAAAAACCACAACAGGGAGAAGTTGTAGCTATAGGTAAAGGTTGTTATGATGAAGAAGATATTGAAATAAGTAAAGGAGATATGGTAGTATTTGATAAATTCTCCGGGACCCAAGTTAATGTAGATGGTGAAGATTTTATAATTGTTAGTTTAGAAGATGTATTGGCTGTACTTGGATAATAAATTTTTAAGGAGGGATACATAATGGCAAAAGAGTTTAAATTTGATGAAGAAGCGCGTCGCGCTCTGGAAAATGGAGTAGAAACACTGGCAAGTACTGTTAAAGTTACATTAGGACCTAAAGGTCGTAATGTTTTATTAGAAAAAAGTTTTGGTGCACCAACTGTTACTAATGATGGTGTAAGTATTGCTAAAGAAATTGAATTAAAGGGTCATTTTGAAAATATGGGTGCACAGGCTGTCAAAGAAGTTGCAACCAAAACCAATGATGTAGCTGGTGATGGTACAACGACAGCTACTGTATTGGCTGAAGCTATATTTACTGAAGGTCTTAAAAATGTTGCTGCAGGAGCAAATCCTATGCTTCTGAAAAGAGGAATATTGAAAGCAGTTGAAAAATTGACTGATGAAATAGCTAATATCAGCAAACCTGTTGAAGGTAGAGAAGCTGTTTCTCAGATTGCTTCTATTTCAGCCGGTAATGATAATGAAATAGGAAATCTAATTGCTGAAGCAATGGAAAAAGTTGGTCAGGATGGAGTAATTTCTGTTGAAGAATCTAAGAGTATGGGTACTTCTCTGGAAGTTGTTGAAGGTATGCAGTTTGATAGAGGTTATCTATCTCCTTATATGGTTACTGATACTGAAAATATGGAAGCTTCACTTGAAGATCCCTATATTCTGATTACTGATGAAAAGATTTCAAGTATTCAGGATATCCTGCCACTACTTGAAAAAATAGCCAAGAGCGGTAAATCACTTATGATTATTGCTGAAGAAGTAGAGGGAGAAGCACTGGCTACACTTGTTGTTAACAAAATTCGCGGTACATTTGATTGTGTAGCTGTTAAGGCTCCTGGTTTTGGTGACAGAAGAAAGGCCATGTTAGAAGATATTGCTATTCTTACAGGTGGCCGTGTAATTACAGAAGATCTGGGTCTAAAACTTGAAAATACAAGTGTTGATGATCTCGGTCAGGCTCATAAAGTTAATATAACTAAAGATGACACCACAATTGTTGAAGGTGTTGGCAACAAAGAAGATATTCAAGATAGAATTGCACGGATTAAGAGACAGATTGAAAATACAGATTCAGATTTTGATAGAGAGAAACTTCAGGAAAGACTGGCTAAATTGGCCGGTGGAGTTGCTGTAATCAAAGTTGGGGCAGCAACAGAAACTGAATTGAAGGAAAAACAGCATCGTATTGAAGATGCACTTTCCGCAACAAGAGCTGCTGTAGATGAAGGCTTAGTTGCCGGTGGTGGAGTAACCTATTTGGATAGTAGAAGTGCTCTTGATGATTTAAATCTTAATGAAGACGAAGAAACCGGTGTAGATATTGTAAGAAAAGCCCTGGAAGCACCTATTCGTTTAATTGCTTCTAATGCCGGTTATGAAGGTTCCGTAATAGTAGAAAGAGTTAAGGAGAAAGAAGCCGGTATGGGTTTTGATGCCTTTAAAGGTGAATATGTAAATATGATAGAAGCCGGTATTATTGATCCTGCTAAAGTAACACGTTCAGCATTACAAAATGCTGCCAGTGCTGCTGCTATGCTGCTGACAACAGAATGTCTTGTTGCAGATAAAGATGATGACGATGATAATGGTGGCGGTGGAGCACCAGCAGGTGGCGGAATGCCTGCCGGTGGAATGGGTGGCATGGGCGGTATGCCCGGCGGAATGGGTGGCATGATGTAACTCCATATCCGTATAAAATAAGTTTTCACAGATAAATTGAAGATAAATTCGCGGCATATTAGCAATAATATGCCGCTTTTCATATTTAAAGCAGGAATTTTTATCTGTTTGTTGAATATAATATAAAGAAGTAAGATTTTTTTGTATTGATAATTAAATAATCCTAATCAGGGGTGCCATTTTTATGGCTGAGAGAGTATATTATATGCTTCAACCCTTTGAACCTGGATCTGGATAATACCAGCGTAGGGAGGTGGATAAAAATATGTAAAATATTAATCATCCTTCCGGTGGGAAGGATTTTTTGTTTTTAAACGGGAATCAGCGCTGCTTAGCTATGGATATTAGTATAAATTAAAAAATTAAATTAACTTTAAAGGAGGATAATATGAAATCAGCAGTAAGTATACAGGTTTTACCACTTAATACTGAAAGTAAATCGGAATTATATAATTATGTTGATCAGGCTATTGCTGTTATAGAAGATTCAGGTTTATCATATACAGTTGCTCCTTTTGAGACAACTGTAGAAGGAGAGCTTGATGAAGTATGGGAAATTGCAGGTAAAGCACATAAAGCTGTTTTAAAGGCAGGAGCTGCTAAAGTTATAAGCTATATAAAACTTGCTTCCGGTGATAATCTAGGTACAAGTGCAGAAAAAATAAGTAAATATGAAAATGGTGAATAGAATAATGTTAAAAGAAAAAATCAAGAATTATTTACCTACAATTATTATGGCTATATTAATACTGTTTTGCTGGGAAATGGTTGTAAGGCTATTTTCAATTTCGAAGTGGATTTTACCAGCCCCCACTAGAATTTTTACTGCTCTTTATGAGCAACATGAGTTATTATTTGCTCATTCACTGAGGACACTTTATGAGGCTATTATAGGATTAATACTGTCTTCTATAACCGGTCTGGTAATGGGAGGGATTATTTTTCATTATAAAATATTAAAAAAAATAGTTTATCCCTTTCTTGTTATTTCCCAGACTGTACCCATAGTTGTATTAATTCCCCTGCTTGTTATCTGGCTGGGTTATGGGGTTATGCCTAAACTTATTATTGTAATTTTAGCATGCTTTTTTCCGGTAGCAGTAAATACAGTAGATGGATTGGCTGCTGCAGACAGAGAAAAAATACATTTACTACGTTCAATGGGAGCTACCAGATGGAAAATTTTTAAATTAATACGTATTCCTTCTGCTTTACCAATGATTATGAGTGGTTTGCGGATAGCTGCTACCTATGCTGTAATGGCAGCTGTTGTAGCCGAATGGATGGGTAGTGACATGGGTCTGGGAGTATATATTGTTCGTTCCTCCAATTCTTATTTAACAGAAAGGGTTTTTGGTGGTATTATACTTGTATCTTTTTTATCGATTCTGTTTTTTCAATTAATAAATTTGCTGGAAAAAAAAATAATTTACTGGAAAAATGACAGAGAATACTAGAAAGGATGAATAAAATGAAAACAAAATTTGTTGCGGTTTTATGTTTATCTATGATAATAATATTTACATCTATAGGAGTGGTGGCTGATGATAATCTGGATGAAGTTGATTTTTTACTTGATTGGGTAGCAAATACTAATCATACCGGTATCTATGTAGCACTGGATAAAGGATGGTATCAAAAAGAGGGTATAGATTTAAATATAATACAACCTTCAGGCAATATGTCAGTAGAACAGGTAGTAGGAGCAGCAAAAGTTGATTTTGGAATTAGTTTTCAGGAATGGGTAACTAGTGCCCGGGTTCAAGGGGTACCTATTGTCTCTCTGGCTGCCGTAATCCAGCATAACACCTCCGGTTTTGCCTCACTTGCAGAAAAAAATATAACCAGACCCCGGGATTTTACAGGAAAATCATATGGAGGCTGGGGATTAGAAATAGAAAAAGAAATATTAAAATCTTTAAGCAATGGAGATGGGGGAGATTATAATAAACTTAAATTTATAAATATAGGTAAGGGTGACCTGCTGACAATGTTGGCCCAGAACAAATTTGATTTGACCTGGATATTTTATGCTGCCCAGGGTATACAGGCCGAAATGAGAGGCCTGGATTTAAATGTAGTAATGCTTAAAGATTATCAGGACCTGGTTCCTGATTATTATACACCAGTAATTATATCCTCACGTAAATATATTGATCAAAATCCTGACTTGACGAAAAGATTTATGGAAGCAACAACACGTGGATATAATTATGCTATTGAATACCCCGAAGAAGCAGCAGAAATCTTATATAAATATACACCGGAAAGTGACCCCGAATATATCAAAAAAAGTCAAATCTGGTTATCACCTCGTTACAGAGATGACGATCCTTTCTGGGGAAAACAGAGATTAGAGGTCTGGCAGGAATTCGGACAGTGGATGTATGAACACGAATTGATCAAATCTAAATTTGATGCCAATACTGCCTTTACCAATAAATTCTTACCTGGAGTAGAAGATTAAATGTCTACTGAAAAATTAATCATTAAAGATATTGATCAGAATTATATGCAGGATGGCAAAAGCTTAGCTGTATTGAGAGAAATTAAAATCCAGGTAGATAAGGGTGAATTTATCTGTATAGTTGGCCCCAGTGGCTGTGGTAAAAGTACATTATTTAATGTCTTAGCAGGATTAGAAGAACCTTTAGAAGGTAGAATAATTATTGATGGTCAGGATATAACAGGCCAGAGGGGTCATATTGGTTATATGCCCCAGAATGATCTACTTTTTCCCTGGCGAGATTTAATGGGCAATGTTATGCTGGCAGCAGATGTTATAGAAAATATTTCACTAGAATCTACCAAAAAAAGAGCACTAGAACTTATGCCTCTTTT
>CAYRVO010000087.1:0-6147 GCA_964427565.1 uncultured Halanaerobiales bacterium
CAAAACCCTATTAATTATATTACAATTAAAAATGAGTTAGTGTAAATTTATCTAATAATAAGCTATATAAATATCTGATATTTCCAAAATATATAGGAGTGAACAATATATGAAAAAAATAGTTATACTGGGTTCAACAGGATCTATAGGAAGACAGACACTACAGGTGATTGATTTTTTGTCTGAAAAATGGGAAGTAACTGCTCTGACGGCAAATACGAATATAGATTTACTGGAAAAACAGGCCCGGTATTATAATGTAAAGTTTGCAGTTATCAAAGATAAAGAATTGGCATATAAATTAAAAAAACGGCTTAGGAATACTGATATAGAAGTTAAAACAGGTTTAAAAAGCCTGGAATATGTAGCTGGTCTTTCAGATATTGACTTGATAGTTAATGCTATTGTTGGTGCTGCCGGACTTAAACCTTCTATAGCTGCTCTTAAAGCAGGAAATTTACTGGGCCTGGCCAATAAAGAGAGTATGGTTATGGGAGGAAGTATTATTAATGAAATTTTGGGGAAAAATAAAGGGAAAATTCTCCCTATAGATAGTGAACATAATGCAATATTTCAGATTATAGAAGATCATGAACAGAAAGAAATAAAAAAAATATTATTAACAGCCTCAGGGGGTCCATTTTTGAATTTATCTACTGAAAAATTAGAGCAAGTAACTGTTGCTCAGGCACTGAACCATCCTAATTGGGATATGGGTAATAAAATAACAATAGATTCAGCAACTATGATGAATAAAGGTTTGGAAGTAATTGAAGCCCACTGGTTGTTTAAACAGTCTTATGATAAAATAAAAGTAGTAGTACATCCGCAGAGTATTATTCACTCAATGGTAGAATTTAAAGATAATGCTATTATGGCAGAGATGGGTGTTTCCGATATGAGGTTAGCTATTCAAAATGTAATTACATATCCAAAAAGGTATGCAAGCCCGGTGAAGACACTTGATTTATTCAGTGTTGGTCAGTTAAATTTTGTAAGACCTGATTTTAATAAATTTCCGGCTCTCAGACTTGCTTATCAGGCAGGTAAAGAGGGAGGAAGTTTTCCGGCTGTATTAAATGCTGCTAATGAAGTAGCTGTACAGAAATTTTTAAAGAAAGAAATTTCGTATTTGCAAATAACACAATTAATAGAAAAAGTTATGCATAAACATAAAAATATTAATGAACCACAGCCATCAGAATTATTTGCTGTTGATAGATGGTCGAGAAAAGTAGCAAGGGAGGTTGCTGAATGTTTATAACAATTTTAACTTTTGTTATTGTCCTGGGAGTTCTTATATTCATCCATGAATTCGGCCATTATATTGTAGCTAAAAAAACAGGTATAAGAGTGGAAGAATTTGCGCTTGGCTTTGGTCCCAGGATATTTTCGCGTCAAAAAGGTGAAACTCTATATTCTATACGCTTAATACCACTGGGGGGATTTTGTAATATGACTGGTGAATTTCCTCCTGATGATGATGTTGATGAAGAAGAAATGAGAATATACAGGCAGGCTGAACAAGAAGGACGCTGTTTTCATCAGAAATCAATTTGGAAAAGATTTTTAGTTATTTTCATGGGTCCTTTCATGAATTTTTTCTTAGCCGCACTTATATTTATATTAATTTTTTCAGTATTTGGATTACCTGTTGATAGTTCAAAGTCAACGATTATAGGAGAGTTAGACCCTAGCAAACCAGCAGCAGAAGCAGGTTTAAAACCAGGCGATAAAATCATTTCGGTAGCAGATAAAGAAGTAAAAAGCTGGGAAGATATGGCAAAAATAATCCATAATTCAACGGGAGAAGAAATAAATATAAGATTTAATCGTAAGGGAGAAATCAAAAGTATATCTGTAATTCCTGAATATAATAAAGATATAGATGCCGGTGTTGTAGGTATTTATCCCCGGTTAATTAGAGAAAAGGTGGGAATATTTAAAGCAATAAAGCTGGGTATTTATCAGACTTATAGGGTAATATATTTTACTATAGTAGGTTTTATTCAAATGATATCTCAACGTTCTACAGAGGGTCTTGGTGGTCCGGTGATGATTGCTTCGATAGTAGGTCAGGCTGCCCGGGTTGGATTAAGTAATTTATTGAATTGGATGGCAATAATAAGTATAAATCTGGGTATTATAAACTTATTACCCTTTCCTGCCCTGGATGGAGGTAGAATTTTATTTATCATTTTCGAAATAATAAGGGGTAAGCCTGTTCCTCCTGAAAAAGAAGGTTTTGTTCATTTTATTGGTTTTATTATTTTGATTACACTAATGATATTTATAATTTATCGTGATATTGTCAGAGCAATTTTTTAACTAAAGTCAGGAGTGAAAGATATTGATCAAGAGACATAAAACAAAAAAAGTATATTATGGCGATATTCCTGTTGGTGGGGAGACAGAAATTACTATTCAGTCTATGACTAATACCAGGACTAAAAATATTGCCAGTACAGTACGACAGATAAAAAGATTAGAAGAAAATGGCTGTGAAATTATCAGAGTAGCTGTACCAGATATGGAGAGTGCCCGGGTACTGGCTAAAATAAAAAATGATATTTCAATCCCCTTAATTGCAGATATACATTTTGATTATAAACTTGCTTTATTATCAATTAAGGAAGGGATTGATGGTTTAAGAATTAATCCCGGAAATATTGGGAACCGGGAAAATGTACAGGCTGTAGTCAGGGAGGCTCAAAAAGCTAAGATACCTATTAGAATAGGGGTTAATTCAGGTTCATTGGAAAAAGGAATACTTGCAGAATATGGTCATCCTACAGCTGAAGCTATGGCCAAAAGTGCTCTCAATCACATAAAAATTCTGGAGGATAATAACTTTTATGATATAGTAATTTCTTTAAAGTCTACAGATGTATTAACAACAATAAATGCTTATACAAAACTTGCTAAAAATGTTGATTATCCTTTACATATAGGTATAACTGAAGCGGGAACAGAATCAACCGGGACAGTAAAATCAGCAATAGGTATTGGTTCATTGCTGCTTAAAGGTTTAGGTGATACAATAAGGGTATCTTTAACAGGTGATCCGGTAAATGAAGTTAAAGTCGGCTGGAAGATTTTGAAATCACTAAAAATAAGGCAGAAAGGTCCTGAGATAATATCCTGTCCTGGCTGTGGAAGAACACGGATAGATTTAAACAGGATAGCAAATGAAGTTGAGAAAAAGACAGCAAATATTGATAAAAATATAACGATTGCAGTGATGGGTTGTGCTGTAAATGGACCGGGTGAGGCAAGAGAAGCCGATATTGGTATTGCTGGTGGTAAAGGGGAAGGACTAATCTTTAAAAAGGGTAAACCCTTAAAAAAGGTAAAAGAAAATAGATTAGTACAGGTTTTGCTGGAAGAGATTGATAAGATGTAATTTAGTTACTTCAGTAATTCAAAAAATATATTACATATATAAATTATAAAAATACAATTATTAGGAGTGTTTACATATGCGAATGAAAAATTTATACCTGCCAACATTAAAGGAGACACCGGCAGAGGCGGATGTTATAAGTCATAAGCTAATGTTAAGAGCAGGAATGATGCGTAAACTTAGTGCAGGTGTTTATTCTTATTTACCTCTAGGTTTAAAGGTGATAAGAAAGATAGAAGAAATTGTACGTAAAGAAATGAACAGGAGTGGAGCTCAGGAAGTTTTACTACCTGTAATGCAGACCTCAAATATCTGGAAAGAATCAAAAAGATGGGAAGAATTTGGTCCCCTGATGGTTAAATTTTATGATAGAAAGGAACATGAATACTGCCTGGGCCCTACACATGAAGAGGTTGTGGCTGATCTTGTTCGTGATGAAATACGTTCATATAAAGACTTACCAAAAAATTTATATCAAATACAGACAAAGTTTAGAGATGAAATTCGTCCCAGATTTGGTGTAATGAGAAGCCGGGAATTTATAATGAAAGATGCATATAGTTTAGACAGGGATTATGAAGGCCTGGATAAGAGTTACCAAATTATGTATGATGCTTATGTAAATGTTTTTGAAAACTGTGGTTTAAAAACGAGAGTTGTTGAAGCTGATACCGGCCCTATGGGCGGGAAAGATTCACACGAATTTATGGTGCTTGCTGATTCCGGGGAGGATGAAATTGCCTTATGTAGATCATGTGAATATGCTTCCAATGTTGAAAGGGCTACTGCCGCAGAAGAAGAAAATAATAATCTGGAAGAAAAGAAAGAACTTATGACCAAAAAAACACCTGAAATAAAAACAATTAAAGCACTGGAAGAATTTTTAAATACAGAAGCATCAAAAATGATAAAAACACTGGCTCTAAAGGCTGATGGTGAACCGGTGATTGCACTTGTGCGTGGAGACGATCAATTAAATGAAATAAAACTAAAAAATTATTTAGAGGCAATAGAACTTGAAGCTGTTGACAATGAAGATTTTGCGGAACTATTTGATAGTGTAGCAGGTTTTATTGGTCCTGTGGGTTTAGACGATTGTAAAATACTTGCTGATAATAGAATAAAATATATTAGAAATGGTATTGCCGGAGCAAATAAAAGGGATTATCACTATTTAAATGTTAATCCAGGCAGAGATTTTGAGGTTGATGAATATATTGACCTTAGAAAAGTTGAAAAAGGAGATAAATGTCCTCATTGTGGAGGAGAACTGGATATAAAAGCGGGTATTGAAGTAGGACATATATTTAAACTGGGTACAAAATACAGTGAAGGTCTTAATGCTACTTATTTGGACGAAAATGGGAAAGAAAAGTTGATAGTTATGGGTAGTTATGGTATTGGAATTAGCAGACTGGTAGCTGCAGCGATAGAACAAAATAATGATGAACATGGTATAATCTGGCCTAAGGAGATAGCACCCTATCAGGTTATTATATTACCTTTAGGTCAGGGAGCTAAAGTGAAGGAAACTGCGAATAATTTATATAGTGAACTTTTAAATAATAATGTAGAAGTAATGATCGATGATAGAAATGAAAGAGCGGGTGTAAAGTTTAATGATGCTGATCTTATCGGTATTCCTTTAAGAATAACAATTGGTTCTCGTTCTCTCAATAACGGTGTAGTTGAAGTACATGTACGTAGAACGGGAGAAGATAAAGAATTTCCTATTAAAGAAGCCGGGGATCAGGTTAAAAATCTTTTAGATAATATTAGATAAATAGGAGGAAAGCCCAGATGGAAGTTTGTGCTCTGATCCCTGCCTATAATGAAGAAACTTCACTTGGTTCTATACTAAAATTACTAAAAGAAATTGAAACTATAAATAAAATTGTAGTTGTAGATGATGGTTCAACTGATAACACTGCCCAAATTGCAGGTAAATACAAAATAAATTTGATTGTAAATAAAAATAATTTAGGAAAAGGTGCTGCGTTGCAAAAGGGGCTGGAAAATATAGATACGGAGATTCTGTTAATGCTGGATGGAGATCTAGTAGGATTAACAGAAAATCATATATCTGAATTAATTAAACCTGTGATAAAAGATGAAGCAGATATGGTTGTAGGGGTTTTTAATGATGGTAGAGGTTTGACTGATCTGGCTCAGATGTTAACACCTGAACTGTCGGGCCAGAGGGCTGTGAAATTTTCCATGATTAAAGATATAGAGAATCTCTCAGATGTGGGTTTTGGTGTTGAAATTTCTATTAACAGGTTTGTAAAAAAACGGGGACGAGTAATGTTTGTTAAGTTACCTGAATTAACTCATATATTAAAAGAAGAAAAAAGAGGGATTATAAGGGGTGTATTATCAAGAATAAAAATGTACTGGGAAATATTAGTTTCATTGATTAAAAATATATTTAATATCTAAAGGAGAGCATAAGACAGGATGTATAGAATTATAAAACCTGGTAAAAAATATAAAGATAAAATAAAATATATATTAATAAATAAACAAGAAAAAATATGTTTGCTGTTAATTAAAAATAATGTAGATAGTGTTGAGCAAATAATAAAAATATTGAAAGAAAATCTCGATAACTATCAACTTAAAACCAGTAAATTGTGTGAAATTAAAAATGAGATAAAATTAATTTGGCCTCAAATAATAAATGAATCATGTAATAAATTCCCCTGTGTAAAAAACTGGCTGGGAGAAGCAGAATTAAGTATTGA
>CAYRVO010000088.1:0-6093 GCA_964427565.1 uncultured Halanaerobiales bacterium
ATTGCATTATCAATTAGATTAATAAATACCTGTTCTATCTGACCGGGAATCATTAAAACTAAAGGGAGATTTTCTTCAAGTTCTTTTTTTATTTCAATTTCCTTATTTTTAGCTAAGTCCCCTAAAATATTTAATGGTTTTTTTAAAACTTTTTCTAAACGATTAGCTTTTAAATCTGGCGACTGACCCTCTACCCGGGATAAGTGTAATAAGTCTTTTATTAATAGTGATAATCTATCTGCTTCTTTTTTTATTACCTGCAAAAATTTATTTGTAGTAGCAGCATCTTCGATATTACTTTCCAATAATGTATCAACATAACCTATAATAGAAGTAAGAGGAGTACGTAATTCATGAGATACATTGGCAACAAAATCTTTTCTAACCTTTTCTAACCTTCTTAATTCTGTGATATCTGTAAAAACTATAACTCCACCACTTACATTTCCTTTTTTATCTGTAATAGGTGCAAAATGACAGCGTACATTTTTTTGATCTTCTTCTGGATTATTTACTATTATTTCTTCTTCTAAATACTGGTTATTATTTATTGCTTTAGTCAGACATTCATCGATGCGATGATTACGTACAATTTGAATAATATTCTTTTTCAAAACATTATTTTCACTATTTGCGAACATTTCCCGGGCAGCAGGATTAACCAGTACAGTTTTCCTTTTACAATCTGTAGCTATAACACCATCTGCCATACCCCTTAAAATAGCTTCCATTTTACTCTTTTCATCTGATATTTCCAATATCTTACTTTCAAGCTGTTCAGCCATATAGTTAAACATTCTAGCCATTATTCCTATTTCATTCTCATAATTTAGGAGTTTAATCCTTTTTTTATAATTTCCATGCGCAATTTGTTTTGCCATCTCCGTCATTTTTTGCAGCGGGTTTATTAGCTGTGAACTAAATCTCCAGATTACAATAAATGTTATTGCCAATATTAAAATAATAAACATAAAATATTTTATAATATCTTTTTTAACGACCGAGTTTATAACTTTAAGTGATTTGGCCAGTCTTATAACACCAATAATTTTTCCCTCTTTTTCAATGGGATGAGCAAGATAAAACATTTCTTTATCCAGGGTTTTACTTTCCCTGGTAGCAATTCCTTTTTGTTCTCCAGCCAGTATATCTTTTATCTCGGGGCGATTTTTATGATTATCCATTTTGTCAGGATCATAGGTAGAATCAGCAATCACTTCTCCACTCTTTTTAATAATTGTAATTCGAACTCCCAGATCCTTTCCCCATTGTTTAACAATTTTATCAATCTCATGGGCATTATTATCTGTAATATCAACTTTTTTATTGGCCAGCATTAATTTTATTTCATTTGCCAGATTGTTTTTTAGTTGTTCATAGTAAAATTGAGTGTGATTCTGGATGAAGTAATAAAAAATTAAACCCAGAACAAATATCTGGATTATTACAAACAAAATTATAAATTGATTTTTCAGGCTTAATTTATTCCATTTTTGCAAATTTATACCCCACCCCTCTTACTGTTTTAATATAACTATCCCCAATTTTCATTCTTAATCTTCTTATATGAACATCAACTGTTCTTGTATCTCCCGCATAATCATAGCCCCATATTTTTTCCAGTAATAAATTCCTTGTTAAAACTTTATTAATATTTAACATTAAAAATTTTAAAAGTTGAAATTCTTTAGGAGTTAAATCTAATAATTCTTCAACTTTTTTTACTTCATGACTCTGAATATTTAATTCAATATCCCCCTGTTTAACTATTTTAACTTTACTATCATTATCCCCCGTTGATACCTCCATTCTTCTTAAAATCGCTTTGATCCTTGCTGTAAGTTCACGGGGACTAAAGGGCTTAGTCATATAATCATCAGCACCCATTTCCAGGCCTAATATTTTATCAACCTCCTCACCCTTTGCAGTCAACATAATTATAGGAATACTACTATATTCATTATGGTTCCTTATCTTTTTGCAAAATGTTAAACCATCCATCTCAGGAAGCATTAAATCTAAAACAATTAAATCAGTAGAAGAGTCTACTTTATCAAGTCCTTCCTTGCCATCAGCAGCCATTACTATATTATAACCTTCAGATTCTAAATTGAATTTAATCAAATCACGAATATTTTTTTCATCATCTATAACAAGTATTTTTTTACTCATTTAGCAGCCTCCAGTTATTTATCTTCTTTTTCCAGAAAGCCCAGAGCAATATCAGCTAACTGATCGCTTATATGTTCAAGATCTTCAATTATCTCCAAATATACTATTCCAGCACTGGGATCACACTTTCCCTTATTTAATCGCTGCAGATGTTCATTACGATATTTAAGTTGCAGCTGGTCCATGTCTTTCTCTGCTTCTATTAATGTTGTTGTCAGATTAATATTTTCAGTATCTATAAATTCAATTGAAATATCTATTATTTCAATATTAAAATCAAATACTTCCTCCAGTGCTTCAACTGCTGATCTTGAAAAAGTAATATTATTTTCAATTATATTTGTTGATAGTTCAGCAATATTATGAGCATCATCACCTATACTTTCAATGTCATCTATTACTGCAAAATACATATCAAGTGTTTTAATATCTTTTTCAGGGAGTGAAGCATGTGGTATATTAGTTAAAAACGTAATTAATTTTTCCTCTATATCATTTACTATTTCTTCCTTCTTAACAATCATATCAATAGCCTTAGAATCATTATTAATAAATGCGTCTTTAGCATTCATGACCATTTCCTTAGCTATTTGATGCATTCTAATTATTTCAAATCTTACCTGATTCATTATCATACCTGGTGTTTCTAACATCCTTTCATCCAGGTATTTTAAACCTTTCTTTATCTTTTCATCTTTACCAGGGACTATAAAATTTACTATTTTAACAATAAAAGGAACAAAAGGTATCCAGATTAAAGCGTTTAATATATTAAAAACAGAATGAGTATTAGCAAGCATACGGGATGTATTAATTCCCTGTCCATATTTTAAAGAAAATCCTGTAAATATATTTTCCAGGATGCCTGTAAAATTAGGTATTAGATAAATAGCTAACAAAAATACTACTGTACCGATAACATTAAAAACCATATGGGCTATAGCTGAACGTCGGGCAGAACGACTAGCCCCAACACTTGAAAGTAAAGCAGTAATTGTTGTCCCAATATTATCCCCCAGTAAAATAGGAACAGCAGCCTGATAATCAATAATTCCTACAGACAGTAAACTCATTAATATTCCTATACTTGCACTGCTGCTTTGTATTGTTACCGTCATAGCAGTTCCTAGTAAAACACCGAGAATAGGAGAGTGTCCAAATTTAGCCATTATATCAACAAATTGTTGGGAATCTCTAAGAGGTCTCATTGTATCTTTCATAGTAGATAAGCCAAGAAATAAAATTCCAAATCCCAGTAAAACCTGTCCAATCTGTTTAGTCCGCTCTTTTTTACTAAATAAATAAAGAGCAGCACCAATAGCAATAGCGTGATAGGAATAATGACTTAATTTAAAAGCAATTAACTGAGCAGTAACAGTCGTACCAATATTTGCACCCATTATTACTCCAATTGATTGTTTTAAAGTCATTAAACCTGCATTAACAAAACCAACTACCATAACTGTAGTTGCACTACTACTCTGTATAATCGCAGTTACACCTGTACCTACCAGTAGACCAGCAATTCTATTACTGGTTAATAATCCTAGTAACTTTTTTAATTTATTTCCAGCTGCTTTCTGTAAACCTTCACTCATTTGTTTCATACCATAAATAAACAATCCTAGGCCACCCAGTAATCCAACCAACATAGAAAATGACAAAAAAATCTCTCCTCCATTATATATAATCATCTATCTTATTATAATAATATAAACCCAATTTATTTATTCGATAGAAATTACATTAATCCTCTTTATTTTTACAATATCATCTCAAATAATCATTTATAATTTTTGCCAAATTTGAGGAGATTCAAGCCCCAGTCGCCAGAAAGCAGTCCCCTGTAAGTTATACTGTTGAATAAGTTCTATTTTTTTGACTATGCTCGTTACATTTTCAAACCAGATCTCATGATTATCATATTTTATATAGGGAGTCTGTGAATCCTGATCCCATTCAATTTTCACATTCCATCTATCTTTAATCTTTATTATCTGTGAATATGACAGACCACTGGCTCTTTTTTTATTTTCATCTATCTCCCAATCATAACCATAAAAAGGTATCCCCAAATATAATTTGTGTGTGGGAATCTTCATAATTGCATAATCAATTACATCTCTAACCCAGAAAAGTGGAGCCACCGGCCCCGGAGGTCCCCCGGCCCAGTGATAATCATAGGCCATAATAATTATTTTATTTGCCAATTTACCTAAATTTTTATAATCATAAGCAGTAGTCCAGCTCGAATTACTGTGATTTTCAGTTTTAGCAGGAATAGATAAACTTAAATTTATACCAGCAGCTGAAAATTCACTCATTAAAAAAGAAATGAACTCTGTAAAAAGCTTTTTATATTTACCTTTAACACCTTCTAAATCAATATTAACAGCTTTGAGATCATACTTTTCTAAAAATTTTTTTATCTGCTTTGCAACACGGTACCATTTATCTTTAGCAATTAAAAGTTGATTACTGACTGTTGACTTAAGTCTATAATTCTGAAGTAAAGGAACAATTTCTAAATTCTCTTTTACTTCTGAGAACAGCTTTAATTCTCTACTATTAAGATTATTTATTATATTACCATCTCTATCTACCTGTAACCAGGTGGGTATCACTGCCTGTAATTTTTCACTATTTTTCTGTAGCGATCTATA
The DNA here is from genome assembly GCA_964427565.1 of uncultured Halanaerobiales bacterium. Taxonomy (GTDB): domain Bacteria; phylum Bacillota; class Halanaerobiia; order Halanaerobiales; family JADQBU01; genus CAYRVO01. Next base: position 4,836 of record CAYRVO010000088.1, read on the forward strand.
ACTTAATTTATTACCACTGAGGAAATAAGCGAAATATATACACATTATTATTCCCCCCGAAATTTTACTTCCAATGCATCCAGTACATACTTGATCCAGTTACAAACAGTTGCTTTTTCAGAACCAGCAAACAATAAACCAACAGCAGCATTATCTTCATTAACAACCAGTGAACCACTATCTCCCGGTTTTGACATAGGCTCTGTCACAAACTGATCATGAAATACTGCTACTTCCGAAGGACTCATTCTGACCTGGATAGTAGTACTTGTTAATTTGATTTTACTTTTAGTAATACCACTAGTCCGGCCACTTTTCTTTACCACCATACCTACTTCTGGATCAACTACTCCTTTCACCTTGCCAATCCCCATAATTTCATTACTAACCTGACTATTATTTACTGGTTTAGCCAAAGCACAATCTACCAGGTTACCACGATTCTCTTTATATAATTTTAAATTATAGTCAGGACGAAGTATGTGTAAAAAAGAATTTACAATTCTCTCAAAAGCAATTGCTACCTGACATGTCGGCTTATCTCCTCTTCTATAAACAGGTATGAACTTCTCTAAATGAGCAATTACATCTTCCTCTTTTTTTCCACCATCATAAGTACCTGGTTGTAATATTGGGTCATTTATTTTAGACCTGTTATCATGACCATTGGTTATATTAGCCAGCACATGATTATTGGATAAAATCATCGGTTGCCCACTATCTTTATCTACAACTAAAGCCCCTAAAGTTCCCGCAGATATTTTATAGTGACCTATACTGATCCCCGGGGAGGCAGGGCGCATCCTCTGTGTCCTTGAATTAAGTAATTGAATATCTCCAATTTCCACTACATCAGTCTCATAATTCTCCATCATCTGGGGGACTATATCTTTGCTGCTCAACTTTCTAGCAGGTACTTTTTTATCTACAAGTACAACAATAGCCTCCTTATCGGTCTTACTCCCATTTTTTTCTTTTCTACCATAACCAAGACCCACTACATGTTTCAGATAAAAAAGATCTTTATAATACCTATGGATTAAGTCTCTATATCTTTTAGCCATAAAAAAACACCCCTTTTGAAAATTTAGTAATATATTATTCAAAAGGGATGTATTTAGTGAAAAATGTTAAAACCAATAAGCATTATACTTATTGGTTATTGAATTACCTGCTTATATAATTTTTAAACAATTCCAATTTTAGTATGGTCATCCTTGGCCTTCAATTCAACACTATCAGTCAATAAATCTGCATA
>CAYRVO010000089.1:0-6054 GCA_964427565.1 uncultured Halanaerobiales bacterium
CGATTAATAATCCGAGAGGCAAGCTTATTATTGCATATATCACACCTCCATTAATATTTTTCACCTCCTATCATATTAAGTTTTATATTAATTTCATTGATTCTAATACACCTGTTATTATTTTATCTTTTTTATACCTTGCTGTCAAGAAAGGTACTGGTAACTTGTAACATATATTTCATTTTTCATGTATATATTTATTGATGATGTAATCAGTTATACCTTTATTATGCAAATATCTTTTCAATTTTACATTTCTATCCTTTTTTGAATGATTTTTCAGTAACCATTTTTCTGCAAGTCTTTCTGTAATATCCATTTCAACTTGATCGTTTACCATTTCATTAAGGATATTAGCAATAATTTTATTATCTATACCCTTCTTCTTTAGCTCATATTTTAACATATATCGTCCACGTGGTTTCCTGTTTATCCTTTCCTTAACCCATTTGCGGGCAAAACGTCTATCATCAAGATAATCTAAATCAACTAACTTAGATATTACTTCTTCAATTATCCTATCATCATAATCTTTTTTTTTAAGCCGTTCTCTAATTTCGTATTTACTTCTATCCCGATAGGAAAGCAAGTTAAAGGCATAATCTTTTGCTTTCTGTAACTTTTCTTTTTTCAAAATTTATACACCACTATTCTTCAGATTCAGCAGTTTCTTCATTTTCTTTTACTAAACCTACTTTTTCTTTAATTTCATTTTCAATTTCATTCATAATATCCTTATTTTCATTTAAAAATTCCTTACAATTTTCTCGCCCCTGACCAAGTCTTTCTTCACCATATGAATACCAGGAACCTGCCCTATCAACAACACCTGTTTCAACACCCATATCCAGAATACAACCTGCCTGTGATATACCAGTGCCATACATAATATCAAATTCAGTTTTTCTAAAAGGTGGTGCAACCTTATTTTTAACAACCTTCACTCGGGCATGAGATCCTATTATATCATCACCATCTTTTATTGTCTGTGATCTTCTTATTTCAATTCTTACAGATGAATAAAATTTAAGTGCTCTACCACCTGGTGTAGTTTCAGGATTTCCAAACATTACACCAACTTTTTCCCTTATCTGATTTATAAAAACACATGCTGTATCTGACTTACTGATAGCTCCGGAGAGTTTTCTCATGGCCTGTGACATCAGTCTGGCCTGTAAACCCACATGAGAATCACCCATCTCTCCTTCCAGTTCTGCCTTGGGAACAAGTGCTGCTACCGAATCTATTACAACAAGATCTATAGCATTACTTCGGACAAGAGCCTCTGCTATTTCCAGTGCTTCCTCACCATTGTTGGGCTGTGAAATCAAAAGTTCATCAATATTTACACCCAGGTTTTCTGAATATTTAGGATCCAGGGCATGTTCAGCATCTATAAATGCAGCTATACCACCCTCGTTCTGGGCTTCAGCAATCATATGTAAAGCCAGAGTAGTCTTACCTGATGATTCGTTTCCATATAATTCTATTATTCTCCCCCGGGGTATACCTCCTACTCCAAGTGCCAGATCAAGTGGTAAAGCACCGGTAGGAATAGATTCCACATTAAGTGCTTTGGCATCTCCAAGTCTCATAATCGAACCCTGACCAAATTGTTTTTCAATCCTTTTAACAGCATTATCCAGGGCCTTTTCTCTTTCTTTTTTAGCCACCATTTTCACCTCACATAAATAATTTCTTGATTTTAGCAATCTTAGACTTTTCCCGAAAAAATAATCTATATTTTGTTTAATGATAACATATTTCAGCAGTTACTTTCTTTTACCTATATTATAGAACAGATGTACTAAGAATGCAAGTATTATTTTAATATTTTGGTAAATAATTCCTCATAAGCCGGACCTGAAGGATATAATTCACTTTTCATTAATTTTATTTTCTTTGTTTCCATATATATGTTTATGAAATTTTTACTATCAAATTCTGCCAGAGATTCTGCAAGTTTTTTTAAATCTGTATTATTTCTACTGCGGGCAATAGTTAAATGTGGCTTAAAATCTCTATCTTCAAGTGAAAAGCCTATCTCAGATAAGCTTTTATCGAGCTCACTCTTCATTTTTATCAAATTATCTTTACCCCACTTAATATCAATAAATAATACTTTAGGATATCTCATATTGGGAAAAGCATTGATTCCCCTGAATTTCAAGGGAAAACTATTATAATTATTAACTGTTTCTGAAATTTTCTTTTTAATTTCATTAATTTTTCTTTTATCTGTTTCTCCCAAAAATTTTAATGTTAAATGCCAGTTTTTTGATTCTACCCACTTTAGATCCTGATTAACACTTGCTTTTATTTTATTCACTTTGTTTTCCAGCAGTTTCTTACTACGTTCGGGAATACTAACTGCAATAAATACTCTCATAAATTTTATTCCCCCGTTAATCTAGTCAGTAGTTTTTCTGCCTGTTTATAGTCTGAACTCAGGTGTAATGTAGTTTTCAATTCCTTGATAGCTGCTTCTTTCATATTAAGTTTATTATAAGTTATTGCCAGACGATAATGTCCTTCAGGATAGTTTTCATTTTTTTCAATTGCTGAGGTAAAACTGGATATTGCCTTATAATAATTTTCCTGATGTAAATAAATGTTTCCTAGAGAAATATAGGCATCTGCAAAATCATGATTGTATTTAATTGCCTGTTCATAATTATAAATAGCAAACTGCCAGTTTTCTCTATTTTCATATATTTTACCCAGGTAATAATATGCCTGATAATAATTTTTATTACGATTAATAACTTCCTTGAATTTCTCTTCTGACTGTTTATAATTACCACTTAAATAATAGGCACGAGCTAATTTATAATAAACAGCGGCAAAACTATTATCCAGCTTTATACTTTCTTTAAGTATATCAACTGCTTTTTTGTATTCATTATTTTGCAGGTAAAGATCACCAAGATTTATATATATAGAAATATTTTCCGTGTCTTCATCCAGAACTTTACTGTAATATTTAATTGCTTTTTCTTTATCTCCTTTTTCTTTATACAATTCTGCTAGATTAAGAAAATTTACAGCATCTTTTCTCTTTTTTGATATATATTCATATTCTTTGATAGCTTTTTCTATTTCATTTAAACCCTGATAAGAAACTGCCAGATCATTATGTAAAGCAACAGAATTAATTCCTAATGTATTAGCTTTTTTCAGGTTTTTCCGTGCTTCATTATAGAAAGGGTAATCAAACTGTCGATTTTTATTTAAATAAACTTCTCCCAGTTTTCTATACAGGTAACCCAATTCATAGCCCATATTTGCAAGGTTTTTAATTGTCTTTTTGGCTTCTATAATATTATATAGTTTAATCTGACTAAGTGTCCTGTAATAAAGAATATCTACTTTTAATTGCTGTTTAATATTTTTATCTTCAATATCTTTATTTAATATATTTAGGGCCTTTTTATAATTACCCTGATAGTAATTTTCCATACCAGACATTAAGATCTGTAAATTATCTTCAGCTCCTACAGTTAAACTTAAAACAAGAACTAAAAATAAACATATTATTATAGATCTTTTAAAATTTAACATTTAATTGCCCCCTATTGTGATATATTTAAGCGTCTTACGTAATAAAGTCTTTAACTGAGGTTATTTAATTATGAAAGAAACTAATTTAATATTTTTATGCATTATCTCTTAATTTCCGCAAAAGATAATATAATGCATATTGAGATGTCATCCATCTATTCCAGCTTCTATTGCCACTTAAATTTAATTTATGTATATCAGTTTCTTTACCATTATCTAGACCAACATAGACCAGTCCCACAGGTTTAATTTTACTACCACCTCCAGGACCGGCTATACCGGTTATTGACATTGCTAAATCTGTATTAAATATTTTTCTAACATTTTTAACCATTTCAACAGCCGTCTTACTGCTTACTGCACCGTGATTCTTTAATGTTTGTGAATTTACACCCAGCTGTTTTATTTTTTGCTGATTACTATAAACTATCATACCCCCCATAAAATAGTCAGAACTCCCAGAGGTTTCTGTTATCCGTTTTCCAAGCAAACCCCCTGTACAGGATTCTGCTAAGCTTATGGTTTTGTTACTCTTTCTCAGCAAATTACCAATAACCTGTGGTAAAGTATCATTATTTTGCCCATAGATATATTTGTCAATTTCCCGCCTTATTTTTTCTTCTTTTTTCTCAATTCGTTCATATATTTTCTTTTTATCAGAACCTGTAGCAGTAATTTTTATATTTATGCCACCTTTATTGGCCAACAGTGATATACTTGTTTTACTATCATCATATAATACATCCTTAAGTCTATCTTCCAATAATGATTCACCAATTCCAAATACTTTTAACGTTTTTGTCTTTATATTATTTTTATTAACTTTTACAATAGGTAAAACAAATTCTGTAAACATTTTCTTCATTTCATCCGGTACACCAGGCATTGATATAAGTGTTTTTCCTGACTTTTTAATAATAAAACCCGGTGCAGTACCACAACCATTTATTATGGGTTTTGCATCTTCCGGTAGATAGGCCTGTTTATAATTATTATTTGTAAAAGTATAATCCTTTTTTTGAAAATATTTCTCTATCCTTGTGGCTAATTTCTGGTGTTTAACAAGGTTACAACCTAAAGCATCAGCAACTGCCTCTCTTGTTATATCATCTTCTGTAGGTCCTAATCCACCGGTAGTAATAATAAAATCTTCTCTTTTTAGGGCAATCTTTATTGCCTCTGTCAATTTTTGATGATTATCACCGGTCATACTAATATTATTAACTTCATATCCATTTTCAGTCAGTTTAGTTGCTATATATTTAGAATTAGTATCCGTGATATTACCCTTCATAAGTTCAGTACCTATAGAAATTATCTCCACCATTATAATCTTCCTTTCTCTATATCCATTTAATTAAATAATTTTTACTGTTAATTTTAATCAATTATCAATAATCCTACAATAAAAATTATATCATATAAGAAAGTAAAATTAAATTATTGTTCCATCATTTTTGCAAGCTGTTTACCTGAAAATCTCTCTTTCTCAATTAACTTATCAGCAATCCTTCTTATTACTTTTTTATTCTTTTTTATAATTTCACTTACTGATTTCTCATACTCTTTTAAAATTTTACTTGTTTCCTGATGTAATATTTCTCCAGGTACATTTTCTTTATCTACAACACCCAGGCCTGTCATCCCGGAAACAACCATCTTTTCAACCAGTTTTAAGGCTTTCTGAAAATCATTAGTAGCTCCAGTACTGCGGCTTTCTAAAATAATTTCTTCTGCAATAGCACCTGCAATACAGACACAAATCTGTTCACGAAGACTCTCTTCTGTTTGCAAATATTGATCTTCCTCTTGATTATGACGTACATATCCCAGGGCTTTACCACGTGATGTAATCGTTATTGTAGCAACTGATCCGGGGTTCAATGCTTCTCCCACCAGGGCATGACCTGTTTCATGAATGGCTATTCTTTTTAATTCTTTTTTACCTGGTTTCCTTTCCAGTTTTTCTCCCATAATAACCTTATCTATTGCTTCCATAAAATGATGCTGCTCAATTTTACTTTTATTGTCACGCAGGGCAATTATGGCAGCTTCATTGGTCAGATTTTCAAGATGGGCACCTGAAAAACGAAAGGTTTCTTTTGCTAATTTATTTAAGTCTACATTCTCAGCCAGCCTCTTATTTGCAGTATGAATATTTAAAATACTGAGTCGTCCTTCTTTAGCCGGTAAATCTACCTGTACTATTCTATCAAAGCGACCTGGCCTTAAAAGTGCAGAATCAAGAATGTCAATCCTGTTTGTTGTGGCCATTACTAGCAGCTGTACTTCATCATCTACAGATAGACCATCCATTTCTACCAGTAATTGATTCAATGTCTGATCATATTCAAGATGACTTGTTACTTTTCCCCTTTTACCACCAAGAATATCTATTTCATCTATAAAAACAATTGCACTATTCTTATTCTTTTTTTTAGCTGTATCCCGGGCATTTTTAAAGAGATTTCTGACACGTTTTGCACCTAAACC
>CAYRVO010000090.1:0-6046 GCA_964427565.1 uncultured Halanaerobiales bacterium
GGCAACAGTTTATATTTGCAGTTAAATTTTTAACACGGATACCTTTAGCTATTAAAGTTGATTATACTGAAGATCTACCTGCTAAATCCATGGCTTATTATCCCCTGGTTGGTGCTATTTTAGGTCTTTTACTGTTAGTTGTTGATTTAACTGCATCTTATTTTTTTCCATCATCAGTTATTAATATTATAATGTTAATAACCCTTATTTATTTTACAGGGGGACTGCACTTAGATGGATTTATGGATAGTATAGATGGTTTATTTAGTGGCCGGGAAAAAGACAGAATGCTAGAAATCATGCATGATAGCCGTACCGGGGCTTTTGGTGTAATTGCAGCTATATTACTGATATTATTTAAGTATATTCTGTTACTGGAGCTAAATGGAGTAAATAGATATCCCGTAATATTTTTGATGCCTATCATTAGTCGCTGGATGATGGTTTATGTTGCTTATCAATATCCCCTTGCTAAAGGTAGTAAATTGGGTAAGGGAGTTAGAGATTATTTAAATTATAAACAACCTCTTATAGCCAGTTTTTGGCTGGTGTTATTTGCATTAATAGTTAATTATTTAACTGCTTTTTCTTTTTATTACATAATAATCATTTTTCTTATTTGTTGGTTATTTTCTTTGGCTTTTGCTGCTAATGTAAAAAAGAAGATAGATGGTTTAACCGGAGATATATATGGAGCGGTCAATGAGATGGTTGAAGTAATGGTTATCTTGACTTTTTTGGCTTTAGTGAGGTAAAAATATGTTTAAAGCACAAGTAAAAGTTCCCGGAAGCTGTGGAGAACTGGCCCAGGGTTTATTGGATAATACAAATATGATGATAACCTGTCCTATTAATTTGTTTAGTAAGGTTTCTGTATTTTTATCAAAAAATTTTTCTGGAGTAAAGACAAATATAGAGGCTAAAAAAACTGTTAGTGCTGTGCAAAAATTACTTGCTTATCTGCATAAAAAAGAATTGGGTGCAAAAGTGAATTTGAACAGTCAGCTTATCCGCAGTAAAGGAATGGCCAGTAGTACTGCTGATATAGCAGGAGCTATGGCTGCTGTTATGATTGCTCTAAATTATGAATTAGATCTACAATTAATTAAAAAAATTGCCTTGGAGATAGAACCCACAGATGGTATTTTTTTACCTGGTATAAATTTTTTTGATCATATTAGTGGTAAATATATTGCTAAAATTGGTGAGCCACCAGCACTTGATATATTAATGTTTAGTGAACGGGGAGCAATGGATACACTATCTTTTAATAAAACAGAAGGATTAAAAGAAAAAAAGAGAGCAAAAGAAAAACTGGTGACAAAAGCATTTGCCTATATAAAAAAAGGTATCCAGCTACAAAATAAAAAAATGATAGGTAAAGGTGCTACTATCAGTACAATTGCTCACCAGCATATATTATATAAATCTTATCTTAAAAAAGTTATCGGGATGACAGAGAATATTCCTGATGTTTATGGTATTAATAATGCTCATAGTGGTAAATTGATTGGGCTTATAGTAAATAGAGAAAAAAAGTTTAATAAATTAATTAAAGATATAGAAGATGAAATTCCTATCTTGAATTTTGTCCGTAGAGTTAATATAATATCAGGAGGAATAAGATATCTAGAAGGGGAGAATGAATATGGCTCATATTCATGGTGGAAATATAGAACAGGTACGTCAGAAATATGATTTACAGGATAAAGAAATCATAGATTTTAGTGCAAATATCAATTTACTGGGACCACCATTAGCTATCAAGAAGATAATGGATAAAAATCCGGGAATAGTTACTCACTATCCACAACCTCAGGCCAGGGCTTTAAAACAAGAATTGGCGAAAAAGCTAAACCTGCCTGCTGAAAATATAATTATTGGTAATGGAGCAGTAGAAATTATATATCAATTATTAAGAATTTTACAGCCTGAATTATCTTTAATACCTGCCCCATCTTTTTCTGAATATATGTATGCTGTAAAAAGTATAGATAAAGAAATAAAAAGGATTTATTTACAGGATAAAAATAAATTTCGTCTTGATATTGAAAAATATATTAGCTGTTTAGAAGATGTTGACCTGTCTTTTATTTGTAACCCTCATAATCCTACTGGTATGTTGTTAGAAAAAAATGATCTATTAAGAATTATAAAATCTGCCCGTAAGCAAAATGTAGATCTTATTTTAGATGAGGCATTTATTGATTTTGTAGATAACAGTGATCAGTATACTTTGATTGATAATATAAGAGAATATGATAATTTGTTTATAATCCGTTCTCTTACCAAGTTTTTTGCAATACCGGGTTTAAGACTGGGCTATGGAATAGGATCAGAAAAGTTATTTAAAAAAATGGAGATGAGAAGGGATCCCTGGTCAGTCAATGGTGTGGCTCAAGAAGCAGGAAAAATTGCTCTTAGGGATAAAAAATATATTGCTCAAACAAAAAAGATCAACAAGAAAGAAAGAAGCTATTTTTATAAAAAATTAAAAGCAATAAGCAATATTGAAGTATTTAAACCGATGGCAAATTTTATCTTTATAAAACTAAAGTCTGGTTTTTCGGCATCTGAGTTAAAAAAAATAATGGCTTTAGAAGGTATATTAATAAGGGATTGTAGTTCATATCATGGTTTAGATAACAAACATATGAGGGTAGCTGTAAGGAATAGAAAAGACAATAATCGATTATTATCTGTATTTAAAAAAGTTTTTTCATAGTATTTTCTAATTTGTATATTTAATTAAAATAGAACTAATAAATAGAGAGGAGTCTGAAGATGAAGACAGAAATAATTTTAGTACGGCATGGGGAAACTAAATGGAATGATATGCATAGATATCAGGGAATAAAGGATATAGAATTAAATGATAGAGGGTATGAGCAGGCCCAGAAAGTAAAAAAATATTTAGTTAATAAAGAAATTGATTATATATATGCCAGTGATCTAAAAAGAGCCAGAAATACTGCTGAAATAATTGGTGAGGCTCATAATTTAGAAATTAATACCCTGCAAGGGTTAAGAGAGATAAATTTTGGGGAATGGGAAGGAATGAATTTTAAAGAAATAGATAAAGAATATCCGAGATTATTTGCACAATGGAAAGATAACCCAGCTTCAGTATCTCCACCAGGTGGAGAAATGGTAGAAGAATTACAGACCAGGGTCGTCAATTCAATAGAAAAAATACTATCTCAGCAAAAACAGGATAGTAAAATTATTGTAGTTAGTCATGGTGGTGCAATTCGGGTTATGCTGGCCTATTATCTTAAAATTCCCCTGCAATTTTTTTGGAGAATAGAAATAGATAATGTTTCTGTTAGTAAGGTAGTATTTTTTGATGGTACACCGATTATAAAATCTATTAATTGTACATCTCATCTAAAAAATTAAAGGAGAGTTTAAAAGTGAAGAAAGGATTAGTACATATTTATACTGGAGATGGAAAAGGTAAAACTACGGCAGCTATGGGGCTTGCTTTCAGGGCTTCAGGATATGCTTATAATATATGTATTTTACAATTTTTAAAAGCGAGGAATACAGGAGAAAAATTGGCGGCAAAGAATATTAATGATATTACCTATAAAAGAGCAAACACATCAACCAAATTTACAATTCAGATGAATGAACAGGAAAAAAACATTTTGAAAAAAGAAATTAATATATCCTGGAATAAATTAAAACAAAATATTAGTGAAAATAATTATGATTTATTAATACTTGATGAAATTATGGCAGTTATAAATAATAACTTTCTTTCTGTAAACCAGTTAGAAAATTTTATCAATGAAAAACCCCGCAAATTAGAAGTAATAATGACTGGCCGGAAGGCTCCCCAGGAGTTAATTGAAGTAGCTGATTATGTAACCGAAATGAAACTTATAAAACACCCCTTTAGCAAAAATATTAAAGCCCGTAAAGGTATTGAATTCTAAACATTTGCAGGACATATATCCTTTTTATTGAATATCTATTATGAAATATGAAATTTTTACAATTAGATATATCTCAATTAATATGTTAAAATTACTGCAGGAGATGGTAAACTTGTCTTTAGCAAAAAGGATTTTCAAATATATCTTGCCTTATAAGAAAAAATTAACTTTTGGTATTCTTTCCATGTTTATTCATTCTTTTTTAACTATATTTTTCATCAAAATATTTAAAGATTTAATAGAAACAATTATAGCAGAACTTTCTACAGGCCAGGAAGGTTTGACACAATTATCCTGGATAGCACTTTTGATGATTATAATTTACTTTTTTAAAGGTCTAGTTTATTATGGTCAGAAGTATTTAATAGCTTATGTAGCCCAGAAGGCTGTAAGGGATATACGTAATGAATTGTATCAGCATCTTCAAAGTTTATCAATGAGTTTTTATAATAAAAATAAAACTGGTGAACTTATATCTCGTGTAACAAATGATGTAGGTATTTTGCAGGGGGCTATTGTTAATAGTACTATTAGTCTTGTTTATCAATTTTTAACATTTATCGGTGGTGTTGGTTATTTATTTTATTTAAATTATCGATTGACAGTATTTCTAATAGTAGTTTTACCTTTAATGACCTATATAATAACTAAATTTAATAAAAAAATAAGAAAAATAAGCAAGAATGTACAAATAAAAATTGCAGGGATATCAGATGTATTGCAGGAGACACTTTCCGCAATAAGAGTTGTTAAATCATTTGGCCGTGAAGAATATGAATTTGATCGTTTTAGTGATGAAAATGATGCTAATTTTAAAGCTCACGTCAGGAATGCTCGTTATCAGGCTGCTCTTACACCTATTATAGAATTTCTGGCTGCTCTTGTATTTACTTCTATACTCTGGTATGGTGGTTATGAAGTGATGCAGGGTCATATGAAGCCTTCAGAATTAATAGCTTTTTTCACTTTGTTATTAACAATAAGTAGTCCTTTACGTTCACTTAGCAGACTAAGTGGTACAATTCAGAAAGCACTGGCTGCTGCAGAACGTATTTTCGAAGTTATAGATATTGATAAAATTATTACGACCGAAAACAGTCACACTGAACTTGTAGATATCAAAGGGAAGGTAGAGTTTAAAGATATTTGTTTTGCTTATAAAAGTGATGAACAGGTATTAAAACATATAAATTTTTGTGTTAATTCAGGAGAAGTTGTGGCCCTTGTTGGTCCCAGTGGAGCAGGAAAAACAACACTTGCAGACCTTATACCACGTTTTTATGATCCCGACACGGGTAAAGTATTGCTGGATAGTAAGGACATTAAGGAGTTTACTGTGGAATCTTTGCGGGCACATATTGGTATTGTACCTCAGGAAAATATATTATTTGAGGGAACTTTGAGAGAAAATATTCTATATGGTAAACTTGATGCTACAAATGAAGAGATAATAAAAGCAGCTAAAGCCGCAAATGCTCATAACTTTATTATGAAATTTGATGATGGCTATGATACTATGGTTGGTGAAAGGGGAGTAGGATTATCTGGAGGACAGAGACAGAGAATTGCTATTGCCAGGGCTCTATTGAAAGACCCTGCTATTCTTATTCTTGATGAGGCGACATCTTCTCTTGATGCTGAGTCGGAGTCACTTGTACAGGATGCCCTTGCCAGTTTAATGGAAGATAGGACAACCTTTATTATTGCTCATAGATTGATTACTATAAAAAATGCTGATAGGATTTTCGTATTATCCGCTGGAGAAATAATTGAAGAGGGTACTCACAAGCAGTTACTAAAGAACGGAGAACTGTATTATAATCTATACCAGAATCAGGCTGGGGAGGATGATTTATGGGAATAAAGGATTCATTACAATTATGGTTTATCCCCAAATTTGTTTATATATTAGTAAATATTATTAATCGAACTATTAAATTAAAAGTTACAGGAGAAGAAGAAATAGATAAAATTCCCGATGATGTCCCCGCTTTATATTCTGTCTGGCATAGATATAGCTGGATAACTCTATACTATCTTCGTAATAGGAATTATATCGCCCTTACAAGTACAAGCCGTGATGGAGAGTATATGACACGTTTATT
>CAYRVO010000091.1:0-6006 GCA_964427565.1 uncultured Halanaerobiales bacterium
CCAGTCATAACTTAATCCCAATCTCTGCATCTGCTCTTTCATACTGGCAATATTCTGCCAGGTCCATTCTCTGGGATGAATATTACCGTGTTTAATTGCCGCATTCTCAGCCGGAAGTCCAAAGGCATCCCAGCCCATAGGATGAATTATATTATAATTATTCATATTCTTATAACGAGCAATAACATCACCTATTGAATAAACACGAACATGACCCATATGCAGATTGCCGGAAGGATAAGGAAACATTTCCAGTACATAGTATTTCTCTTTCCCTTCCTCATATTCTGTTTTATATAACTCATTTTCTTCCCATTTTTGCTGCCACTTTTGCTCAATTTCTGCAAAATCATAATAACCTTTCACATATATCCCTCCTGACAAAATATAAAAAATACATAAATAATACCCCGCCCTGTAACTAGGGACGAGGTTAACTCCCGTGGTACCACCCTTATTGGTTATATAAACCCACTTTAACAATAACGCAGTTAACGAAAATGATTACATTTATTCACCATTTCAGCTCCAGAATGAGTTCAATATTTCTCATTATCGGTTTTCAGCTACCACCGACTCTCTATTAAATGAAAGAATATCTACTACCTTCCTTCCCGGCTTTTCAGTATCTAATATTTATTAAAAATTATATTAATATTTGCTAAAAATGTCAAGAATCTTTCAATATTTTTTCAGCATCCGCCCAAAGTCTTTCCAATTCATAGTATTCCCTCTCCTGTTGATGAAATACATGGACAATTACATCAGCATAATCAATTAAAATCCAGCGTCCATTATCATTTCCAGCAACTTTCTGGGGTTGAATTCCTTCTTTATCCAGTTCTGCTTCTATTTCTCTAGCAATTGCTTTAGTCTGTACTTCGGACTTTCCACTACAGATAACAAAATAATCAGCAATAATTGTCAATTCTTTTACTTCCAGCACCTGAATATCCTGAGCTTTTTTATCTCCAGCAATTTCAGCTGCAGCTAAAGCTAATTCCTTGATATCTTCTGTCATAAATTAAATTAACACTCCTTTAAGTTAATAATCAGAACCAATGATTATTTCCAGATCTTTTTTATCTTCATTAATGTATCTTGTTTTACCCCCAATAAGTTCCTTCAAATTCTGGACAATATCCTTGTTTTTTTTATTATAATATTTAATGATTGTCTCCTGGTAATTAAAATTATCAGCATTTCCTATATGATCAATATTAAAGCCATATTTTTCTAATTCTTCTGCAAGCTGTCCGGCTAATCCTGATTCACCATTACCATTATAGACGGAAATATTGTACTGATTGTTTTTTATATAATTTTTGTTTCTAATCAAATTATTAACTACAACCTCCAGCTTCTCTTTGCTGGCAATCCAGTAACTGGCTCCATTAATATATTGCGGCTTACCGGGTACCATCGTAGTTTTGATTTTCTTTATCTCCATATCTTTTAATAGACGGACAAAGGGTGAAATATCTTTAAGAGGTATATTCGTTTCGATAGATTTTCTCACTTCATTAAATATTGAAGGTATTTTTATAATTACATTGGGGTGCAAAACCCGTTCCATCAAAGCATAAATAAATTTTTGCTGTCGTTTAACTCTACCTATATCCCCATATTTTGCTTCACGGAAACGTACATACTGTAATGCTTCCTCACCATTTAATACCTGTTCACCGGCTGGTAAATCAATATATAATCCACCAGCTTTATCTACATAATTAAGTGGCTTTTCAATATTTATCTTTATACCACCCAGTTTATCTATTATCCGGGCAAACCCCTGAAAATCTGTTTCCAGATAATAATCGATAGGAATATCAAGAAATTGTTCTACTGTTTTATCAGCCAGTTCAATACCCCCATAGGCATGAGAAGCATTTATTCTGTCCATACCATGGCCAGGTACTTCTACTCTCGTGTCCCGGGGTATAAACAACACACCTGTTTCTTTAGTTTTTAGATTTATACTACTTACAATAATTGTATCAGCCCGTGGTGGACCATTAATAGATGAATCATAACCAATTATCAATATATTTAATTTATTTCCTGAAAAAGGATTTCCTTTTAAAACGCTAAAACTATTATTAAAAAAATATAAAGATATTACTGCTATTAGTATAATAAATGAAAATAATACTATTTTTTTCTTTGTCATTTTCTGCATCTAATTTCCCCCTATATATTTGTTCCTCAATAAAAGGGTATTGGGATGTATTATCCGTTCCTTATCAATATTATATTTCAAAGTATGATTACATACTGCAATTACAGCATCTATAAGATTTTCTCGCGCTTTTAATCTTAGTTTTTTAACTCCGGGAAAATTTCTTTCGGGTTCAATTATATCAGCAACAAAAATAATTAAGGATAATTTACCCATATCAGGACTACCTACAGTATGATATCTTATTGCTTCCAGGATATCATAATCAGATATATCAAATTTCACCTTTGCTATATCAGCTCCTACAGGTGCATGTAATAATGATGGTAATAATTTTTCATACTTATCTATTTCCCAGTTTGACTGAGCTGCCCGTTTTATTAATTCTTCTTTAGAATAGTCTTTGGCAATATCATGTAATAAGCCAGCAATCTTTGCTTTCTTTACAGACAAAGATTCTCGCTTTGCCATTTCAACAGCTACTTTAGCTACTCCTATACTATGTTTCTTTCTTTTATAGCTTATAAGATCCATTATCTCATTTTCCCCAATCATCTAATCACCCTTATATAAATCGTTAGTGTGTATATAATCTATTACTTCATCCGGTAATAAGTATTTGACAGGGAAATTATTTTTTATCTGTTTTCTTATCATAGAGGAAGATATATCTAGTTTAAAGTTATTTAAAAAGTGAATATTATCTTCATAATCTCTAAACCTCTGATCTTTAAATGTTTTTTCCAGTGAATAACCCGAACGGGCTGCAACAATAAAATTTGAATGATTTAAGAGATAATCTGGATTTTTCCAGTTGAACATATCATAAAGAGAGTCAGCACCAATAATAAAATAAATTTCCTGAGCAATGTTTTGGTTTTCAAAATACTTTAAGGTATCTACTGTATAGGACTTTCTCTTTTTATTTAATTCCCACTGTGAAATGGTAAATAAGGGATTATCATTAATAGCTATTTTTACCATCTCTAACCTATGTCTGCTAGCTGTTATCTTCATTTTTTCCTTATGGGGAGGTATACCTGCAGGCATAAATATTATTTTATTCAGTTCAAAATTATTACAGGCCTGCTGAGCAATCATTAAATGACCAATATGGATAGGATCAAAGGTACCACCCAAAATTGCCATTTTTTTATATTTACAGGTCATAATACCCCTCCCTAGTCTTATACCTATTCTATTATAATAAATATCAGGCTTTTAATCAAGTATTCCCTTTTCGTGACATTATCTTTTTAGTAATATAACCCCCCAGTTTACCGCTTTCTTCAGCTGTTAATCCTCCCCAGCCTACATCTTTTATTTTATCCTTTAAACCTAATTCTTCTGCAGCTTCAAGTTTTAATAACATTAATGTAATATCATCAACCTTTTTATTTTCTGTCATTGGTGCAACTCCTTTACAAATTATCCCTTCTCAATTAGATCATCGTCCTCATCTTCATCTTCACTTATATTACTTCTACGCCCCACTAATATATTCATCCTCTCTTTTATTTCACCTGATTCTTCTTTTACTTCTGATATAATTTTTCCTTCCAGTTTTTCTAGCTTTTCATTATTATTTTTTATATATGAGTTCATTTCTTTTAATAAATTTTTATTATCATTTAGTTTGTCCGTTAGTTCTTTAGAATATAATTCATTTATTTTATCTAATTTATTCATAATATCTCTTAACTTATTATTAATTATATCCCACTCATATGTGGAGGTATGAAGTTGATTATTTATATTAAATAATAACCAGCCATAATAACCGAAAATTACCATTATTAATCCTAAAAAGAGAGTATTAGAATTACCCATAAGCAGTTTAATTAAATATTCAAAAAGAAACATTCTTTCCCCTCCTATGATCTTAATATAAAATATTTTATTCATAGTAAGGGAGAAGTGTTCTAATTAAATGTTAGTGTACAATACCATGGCACTAATAGGATTAACCTCCATTTGATAACTATTTATCTTGGCTATCGTCTTTATACCCGCTTTCCTCTCATTAACCACAAGCTTCCATTCAGCTGCAAAGGGTAAGTTAAACTTTAATTTATTACGGGTGGGGTTATATAAAACAATAATATTTTGCCATTGATCACCATTTGCATTTTTAGAGATTTTAAAGCCAACTGTATTTATCGGAGTTTTTAAAAATTCCAGATAATTTCTAATTCCCTGGGCAGTAGAAATTCGAAAAGCCGGATGTTCTTTTCTTAATTTTATTAACCCTTGATAATACTTGAAAGTATTTAAATATTTGCTTTTTCGCTCCCATTTTAATTGATTTATTCTATCCCCGGAGTTATAACTATTATGATCTCCGTATTTAGTACGCAGGAACTCTTCTCCTCCGGCCAAAAAAGGTATCCCCTGAGCAGTCATGATAATTGCCTGGGCCAGCCTATCCATTTTTATTCTAGTTATTTCATCATCTTCAGGATTTGATTTCTGTAATTTATCCCATAGAGTTAAATTGTCATGAGAAGATACATAATTAATTGTTTCATGTGGCTGTTTACAAAAATTATTTATAACATTATTATATTCTATACCACCCACAACACCTTTTTTTATTGCTTTTTCTCTATCCTGAACACCGGAAACAAATCCCCGTACTTGACCATCATTATCTCCTTTAATAGCATTTCGCAAGTGATCATTAAAAACAGCAATATCTAATTCCTGTTGTTTACCCCGGGTCATCCTCTTTTCTGGAGGTAAAGGAGTATCTCCAGCCAGCCAGGGTTCCCCATAAATTAATATTGAAGGATTAATTTGATGTAATTCCTGTTCTATCAGGTGCATTGTTTCCTGATCTATAAGAGCCATCAAATCAAATCTAAAACCATCTATATGATATTCTTTTACCCAGTATTTAAGTGAATCTATAATAAATTTCCTGACCATTGGTTTTTCTGTAGCTATTTCATTACCACAACCTGAACCATTAGAACACTGACCCTGATAATTAAAACGATAAAAATAATTGGGAACCAGTAAATTAAAAGGCGAATTCTCCTGAAAATAGGTATGATTAAACACAACATCCATAATAACTCCAATCCCTTTATCATGCAAAGACTTAATCATCTTCTTAAATTCTATTATTCTTGCTTCATCTTCAGGATTAGAAGCATAGGAACCCTCAGGCACATTATATAATTGAGGATCATAGCCCCAGTTATAATCATCTTCATTTTCATCATCAACACTGGCAAAATCAAAAACAGGAAGTAGATGAACATGGGTAATCCCCAGCTCCTGCAAATGATCAATACCCGTCTTTAAACCACCTGGATTTTTAGTTCCCTGTTCTGTAAAAGCCAGATATTTACCTTTATTCTTTATCCCACTATAATGAGATGTTGAAAAATCGCGTACATGCAGTTCATATATCACAGCATCAACATAATTATTCAGCCTAATCCTGCTATCTTCATCCCAGTTCTCAGGATTTGTCTGATTAAGATCTACAATTAAACCACGATTACTATTAGTACCAACACAGTTTGCATAGGGATCTACTACCTCATATATTTTATTATCATAATATACCTGATAGGTATAATATTTTCCGGCATAATCACCCTCTAACTCAATATTCCAGGTTCCGCTATTAGCTCTATTCATATCATAGATAGATTCATAAACAGGGATCCTATCATCCGCATATATTAACATCTGTATTCTATCTGCTACCGGAGACCAGACACGAAAAATAGTTTTTTCTGGATAATAGTTAACCCCAAGATCATTTCCTCTATAAATATATTTTGGATCATTTACAAACTCTTTATTCCCCATAA